>DASUPX010000015.1:0-5187 GCA_036280905.1 Rubrobacter sp.
CTGTGCGAATTTTTCTTTTCCCTACAAGTTAGCGTAACAAGAAACACAAAGGGGCCGCATCCCCCAAATGGCATATTCCTCGAGATTGCTCTGCAACACCAGAGCTTCATGGTACGGGAAGAGCGTCTGCTGAAGACCCAAGGTCATCGTGGCGCCCCGGGCGCGTACCCCCGAGCCCCAATGCCTTCAGCCAACCGGCACGCCGGTTTGCATGACCCTGGGCTCATCATCGCCTGCTACACACCACCGCAGTACTTCAAAATAAGATCTTTGCGTGTCGGCTGCGCCGTGTAGCTGGTCGGGTTGCAGTAAACCAGCAAAAAGCGATTGAAGCCACTTCAGCGCGCATCCTACGTTTTGACTGCAAATCTGTGTTTCTTGGAGTGGAGCCGGGGAGATTCGAACCCTAACCTCTGACGTGAAAAGGCGGCGAGATGGGTTACAGAGGTTTCTGGAGTTTTCGAGGTGCTTGCAGAACACTGTACTTTCTCGTCGTCGTTTGTAACGATCGGGCCTAGTGCCTCACCTCCCCCAAATGGCGTATTCTGGAGACGGCGAAAGGCATTCTTCTCGGGTCGACGAGGGATCGGGCGGGTTCCCACCGAGGCTTTTTGGCTGGTGCGAGTCGATGGAAAGGAGCGTCTAGGAGAACCCCGGATGGGCCTTGTGATAGGCTCGTCGGGAGATTGCGTCGGCCTTACTGTCTATCGAGCCGAACCGGCAAGATCACTCGCAGGCGCGTCTCGCCGGCTCTGGACGTGACCTGAATCTGTCCGTGGTGCTTATGTACGACGATGTTGTAAGCAATATGAAGTCCCAAGCCCGTGCCTGCGCCGGGACCCTTCGTGGTAAAGAAGGGTTCGAAAATGCGTTGCCGGATTTCCGGAGGGATTCCCGGCCCGTCGTCGGTGATCTCGATGACTACCGTGCCGTCTGCGGGGTAGGTGCGTAGTTCGAGTTCGCCTTTACCCTGTACGGCGTCGATCGCGTTGTCGATAATGTTGGTCCATACCTGGTTGAGCTCGGATCCGTAAGCCTCTACGCGCGGCACATCATCAGCGTAATCTCGCCTGATGGTCACGCCCATCTTGAGCTTGGGACGCAGGAGCACCAGAGAGTTCTCCAGGGTCTCCCTCACGTCGACTTCCTGGATCGGTGCTTGATCCAGATACGAGTATGCTTTGACGGCCTCGACGATCTCGAATATTGCTTCGGCACCTCTTCCCACCTCGGCGAGCAGGCCGTGGACCGAGGAGGTGGCTGCCAGCCACCGAACGACGATGGGCAACTTCACTGGAGAGAAGCGGATGGCCAACCGTTCAACCTCATCCCTCGTCCAACCAAAAGAGGCCAGCACGGGCGCGAGTTCCCACGGCTGCCCGACGCCGTGATCCTCCAGCCAACCTTGCAGCTCGTCCTCCCGCTCGCTGAGCGCCAGAGGGTCGTAGGAATGTGTCGTGGGCCCACGCGTCATGGCTTCGACCCGCAGAGCGCCAAGCTCCTCCTCGGAGAGCGAGCCGATCTGGGCCGCCGAACGCTCCAAGTCAGCCAGGGCATCGCGCAACTGCGCCACGCTACGCTGGATGGCCGACGACGGATTGTTGAGTTCGTGTGCCAACCCCGCGGCGAGCGTGCCGAGAGCGGCCATCTTCTCGTTCTGGATCAGCATCGACTCGGTACTGCGCAACCTGGAGGTTACCGTACGCAAGATGTTGAAGGGCGCCGACGGGCTGCGGGAGAGCAGGGTCCGGAAGGCGGCTTGATCTATCGCCAGCACACGGCTCTCCCGTAACGTGCGTACCGAGGCGGAACGTGGTGCCTGCTCCAGCAGGGCCATCTCGCCGAAGAACTGCCCCGGCTCGTAGGACGACAGCACGACCTCTTGGCCGCCCCGACGCCTGGTCGCCTCGAGCTCGCCCTCGAGGACGATGTACAGCGAGTCACCAGCGTCGCCCTCCCGCAGCACGAATTGTCCCGGGGGAACCGAAACCGTCTCGGCCATCTCATACAGTCGCTCGAGATCCTCTTCGGAGAGGTCTGCGAGAAGGGGAACCTGGCGCAATTCGTCGAGCATTATCCTCCGCGGACGCCCGGCCTAGATCCCATCTTCCGCCGAGCATGCGAGACGTTTTTGCACCGGCTTAACCCCGCTGCCCGAGCTTTGCCAGGAGCCAAGGACAAGCCTTCGGGCGGACGGACACGGTAGACATTCTTGATATGATAAAGAATTAGCTCTGTCAGGCTGTTCAACCCCCTCGACGTCCTACTCGGGTACCCTGCTCAGATACTGGTGGACGAACTGCACGGCCATTGAACCCTCCCCGACCGCCGATGCCACGCGCTTGACCGACCTGTGGCGCACATCCCCCGCCGCGAAGATGCCGGGCACGCTGGTCTCGAGCAAGAAGGGGTCCCGGTTGAGATGCCACCCCCTGGGACGACGAGCACCACGGAGCAGGCCGGGTCCGGTCAGGATAAAGCCGGACGAATCTCTCTCCAGGACGTCGGCGACCCATTCCGTATGCGGCGTCGCGCCGATAAAGATGAAGAGGGCGAACGCGGGGACGCTGCGCACATCGCCCGTGGTGTGGTCCTTGATAACGATCTCCTCCAGGCTGCCGCCGCCGGTAACTCCCACGACCGTAGTTCGCGGCGACACGGTGATCTTCTCGTGCGTCTCGATCTGCGAGACGAGGTACTGGGACATCGTCCTGGCTAGCGAGGCTCCTCTGACGAGCATGGTCACCGAGTTGGCGTACCGCGAGAGGTGTATTGCGGCCTGACCGGCCGAATTTCCCGCTCCGAGGACGAACACGTCCCTGTCCCGACAGGCCAGAGCCTCGGTTATAGCTGCCCCGTAGTACACTCCTGCACCGGTGAGCCTTTCGACGCCGGGCACGTCTAGCTTGCGGTACGACACGCCCGTAGCTATGAGCAGGGCGTGGCAACTGACCTCGGACCCGTCCGTGAGGGTGACGAAACGGTAGGGGCCTTCTGCCCTCGCGCACGTCGCCTCCAGGGGCGTGAGTATCTCCGCGCCGAAACGGATTGCCTGGGCCACGGCTCGTCTCGAGAGATCCCCCCCACTCAAGCCGCTCGGAAAACCCAGGTAGTTCTCGATGCGGGAGCTCGTACCTGCCTGTCCGCCGGGCGCGTCGCCTTCGATGAGTAGTGTGCCGAGCCCCTCCGAAGCCCCGTAGACCGCGGCTGCCAAACCGGACGGACCGGCGCCAACGATGACCAGGTCGTAAAATGGCAAGCCGGGGTGCATCTTCAGGCCGATCCTCTCCGCCAGTTGCACGTTCGAGGGTTGCTCCAGGGAAGGGCCATCGGGAAAAAGCACCAGGGGCAACCTCGAGCTATCCGAGCTTGAGAGCTCGAGCAAACGCCCGGCTTCCTCGTCGACCTCCGCGTCGAGCCACTGATAGGGAACGAGGTTCCTGGAAAGGAAGTCCTTGACCCTGTGCGATTGGGCAGAGAGCTGGTGGCCTACGACGCGGATGCCTTCGAACGGCGGGGCGTAAGAGGCCTGCCAGTCGTCCAGTAGGTCCGTGAGCACGGGATAGAGGTTGTCTTCCGGAGGATTCCACGGCTTCATAAGGTAGTGGTTCAGGGCCACATCGTTGATCGCGCTTATGGCAGCCTGAGTGTCTGCATACGCGGTTAGGAGCACACGCTTGGCGTCGGGGAAGACCTCTATGGCGTTCTCGAGAAACTCCACGCCTGACATGCCCATCATTCTCTGGTCCACCAGAAACAGGGCGACGGGCACAGCGCGGAGCTTCAATTCCCGCACCGCCTCGAGCGCCGCTTCACCTGAGGCGGCCCTCACCACCCTGTAATGCTGTCCATACTCGCGCTGCAGGTCACGCACGAGGGCGCTCAGGACCGCTGGCTCGTCATCGACGACGAGTATTACCGGCCTCTCTACCTTGCTCACGGGATTCACAAATTCTCGACCATCGCACGTCCGTTGAGCCCGGCGCACCGGTGCGCACGCTCGAACGGTCGCGAGGCCCTGCCTAGCGTAACTGCCACCGTGTGTTTCTTCACGTCCATCTCGCCCACCGGATGGGAACGGCGTCAAGCCCGTCCGTGTTTACTATAGCAGTGGAATTTACCGCAAAAGGCCACGACCAGGAGAACGGATTCGGACACGCGAGCAGACGCATCGCCGAGCACTACCGGCTGAGCCCGTCGGGCTCCGTCCTATACCGCTACGTGATCCGTTCTGTTATCGTGGCTGTGGTGGAAAGGTGAGGAGCGCACAGAGCAAGGAGGTAGCCTATGAGGCGTATGATCAAGGCCCTGGCGATGGCAACTCTTGTGGCGACGATTCTTGTGGCAAGCACTTCCCCCGCGCTGGCCAGGGTCGTGCGAGGTGGCGTGTTGCTGCACACGGAGAGGCCCTGTCACGCTACCCTGGTGGCCCAGAACGCTCCTGGATCTCACATACTGCTCAACCCGGAAGATCGGACGCCGGGGTGCTGGGTGGAATTGCCACCTGGCGCCAACCACGACCTTTGATCCGGTGTAGGGGCGTAGATGCCGTTCATGTGCAGTCGCCTCCTCGGGAGTTGGACTAGGAGTTGGCGTTCCTCTCCAGAGCGTAGGCGATAGCATCCTCAAACGTCATGGAGCGCCCGCTTTCCCACGCCTTTGTCCAATAGTCCCCGCCTATTCCGGAGCGGGCGGCTGCGAGGGAGGGCTCCCGTAGAGAGCGGGCTCTGGTCGCCTGCTGGTAGCCTGCTGCCTCGCGCAACGCCTCTGCGGCCCCGAACAGCCTCGCCGCCCGCCCTGCTTCTCCCCTGGCTCCGGCGGCACACGCAAGCCCCTCCATGCTCTCCGATCCGTTGAGCCTATCGCCCAGATCCCTGCACAGCACGAGGCACTCTTCGAAGAGTGCTTCAGATCGCTCGTGATCTCCCTCGATCAGCGCTGCCCATCCCAGGTTATCGAGGGCAACCTGAAGATTGCCCTTGCGTCCCCGCCCCCGGTACAGCGCCACGGCTTCCTCGTTTAGCTCTCTCGCCCTCTCGGGATCGCCTTCGAGAAGGCACTCGTAACCGAGGCTGATCAAGTAGGCACCGAGCAACTCTGCACCGCCCAGGTCCCTGGAGAGGGCCAGGCCTTCTTCGTACAGGCGCTTGGCCTGCTCGTAGTTACCACGGTCGGTCGAAACGTTGG
>DASUPX010000016.1:0-3479 GCA_036280905.1 Rubrobacter sp.
CGGGTTGGATCGGGGAGGCCGGACCGGGGCCATCGTATCTAGATCCCGGCTCCGGGGGCCCAGAAAACGACTTCACGAACAGGAACACCACGTTCATGACCTGGAACCTCATGCACCTGGCAAAGATGCTAAAGGATGCCGGTGGCATCCCGGCCCACGGAAACCAGAGGTCAGAGTGG
Organism: Rubrobacter sp.; assembly: GCA_036280905.1. Lineage (GTDB taxonomy): Bacteria > Actinomycetota > Rubrobacteria > Rubrobacterales > Rubrobacteraceae > Rubrobacter_D. The sequence goes on from DASUPX010000016.1 coordinate 180, forward strand.
GTAGCCGGCTGCCGTCCGGACTCCCAGAACCCGGAGCATCGCTAGCCCTCTTCTCGCTAGCGGCTTCCCGAGTACGCTACTAGCTCAGGCGTCCGCCGGGATCGGATGGTTCGGCGCCTGTGGCACGCTGGTCCCGACCAGGGAGTCGCGCGTTACGAGCCGGGCTAGATCTTCTTCACCCAGATCTTCTGTGCCTGAGGGACGCATGGGGAGGACCATGTAGCGGACGTCGGCGGTGCTGTCGTAAACGACGACCTCGACCCCCTCCGGTGGCTCGAAGCCGAACTCGCGCATCACGGCGCGCGGCTCTTTGACGGCGCAGGGTGAGGTGACCAGGAAGTAGCTGGCACGCCTGGCCGGCTGGCGGTAGAAGATGTCTCGCTCGCGAGATTCCTGCCAGCAAAAGGGTTAGCGACATCCCTCCTCAGATCCATAACAACGGAACAGAGCAGAATCGTGCGTGCGAAGCTCGGAGAATTTACCTTCCACGCACTTCGAAGAATAGTCGTCCAGGGTAAGATGGGCGCAGGAGAAGGGAGACACTCCTGGTGGCGAGCGCGAACGGTAGACATGCTAGACGCAGACTATTGAAGCGTCTCCTCCTGCGACTCGGTCTTCTCGCGCCGATATTATTTGGGGTGGCCTTGGCGTTCTTCCGCCTGCAAAGAGTAAAATCCGTAACCGACAAGACGCGCGCCTTCAACAAGCGCTTCGGCAACCTGCTCATGATGAGGCTTGCGGGGCGTCGCTTCTTCTTCGCCGGCGTCATCCGCCACACCGGACGCCGCTCGGGAAGGGAGTACGCCACTCCTATATGGGCGGTGCCGACGGGCGAAGGGGTAGTGATATCCTTGCCGTTCGGGGAGGGTGCGGACTGGCTCAAGAACGTGCGGGCCGCAGGACGCGCGACGATCGAGACCAGGGGCCGGACCTGGATGGTCGCAGACCCCGAAGTGGTCGATAAAGAGACCGCGTGGCCCTCGTTGCCGAGGCGGGCGCGGCTCTTGTTCGGCCTGGCCGGTATAGAGAGGTACTTGCAGCTGAGCAGGCTCTAGGAGCCCGCCTCGCGGAAGGTTCGGACAACTACTAGTAGTGGTGGTCGGATGTCACGCCTTCATCCTGTAGAAAACGTAGGGTGCCAGCCCTACCCACAGGATGAACAGGCCCCACACCCTGCCCTCCAGGAGGTTGTAGTCACCCAGGAGCTTGCCCCATGGGTCTCCCACTACCAGGCGGCCCAGGGCGAACTCGAAGGCGACGGTCAGGACCATCCACATGATCCCCACCCCGATCGCCTCGCCAGGGGACGAGGGTTTCAGGAACCCGCTCAGGGCCCAGGCGTAGAGACCGACCAGGACGGCGAACATAAGGGTGGAGATCTGGTGGGCTGCCAGCTCGCCCACGTACCTGGCGTAGGCTATCTGGCGTATGGTGGCGTTGACGAGCCCCAAGACGACGATACCGAACCAAGCTACGAGGTACCCGAAGTACACGCTACCCCCAACGAGGGTTCGACATCCGAGCTACCTCACGCGCGGAGGGGTGGGCGCGGCTCCCGAGTCGAGCAACAGGATCTGCGCGCCGATCAGGAGGGCCACGGCCACCACGGCCATTATCCACAGCGGGATTATCGGATGCTCGAAGGCCGAGAGGTTGCCCGAGGAGTCGAGCGCCCGTAGCACGCCCAGGATCCCTAGGAAGTTGTGGAAGGCGATGGTGCCGTAGACGTCCCTGGAGGCGAAGAAGAACCCGCTCGTCACCAACCCGATCACGCTCAAGAACAAGACCGTGGGCACGGTGTTGAACGGCGGGCTGTGGCCGAAGTGGTAGACCCCGAAGAACACGCTGGCTATGATCGCGGCTAGGATTAGAGAGATCCACCTGCCGCGATCTTGCAACAGGACCTGGGAAACGCTCCCTACCACGGCCCAGCACACCAGGATCTCCGCTATGGAGCCAACCAGCACCTGCGAGTAGGCGTTGATGAGGACCATCGGGTTCCAAGAGGGCGCACCCTGCAAGGCGTAAAGGGCGAGTCCGAGTGCCACCCCGATCGCTACGGCGATGGCCGCGTGCCCGAGTCCCCTGAAGCCCGCCTGCTCGGTCGATAGGGTTCCCGCCCTGAAGAGGAAGCGGATTACCAAGGCTGAGCCGCCTATCCCTATGAGGACGTTGGCCACGAGGGCGTAGGTAAGCCTCGCGCCCATGGCCTCCGGGCGCAAGAAGGTGTGGATGCGTCCCTCCAAGAGGTAGGTGGCAAGAACCCACACCAGGTAAAGGCCGACCGCGAGGCTGACCGCCAACCGGTTGCTCTGTACGGCCGTGGTTGTGCTCATCGCGCTACCTCCTCCTCGCCGGCTACTCGCGGAGCGCCACGGCGCTGTGCCGCACCTAGAAGGCTACCATTGCCCCTCTCGAGCGCCTTGAGTAAGAAGCGCCAGATGACTGGTCAAAACTTGCCAACCCGATGGTCATCGAAGGGCGAACTTCTCGGAACGCCGTAAAGCTGGAGGTCGTAGAAGGATTCGGATTTACGGATTGTGAGCGTCTGCTGGAGAAGGGAGATCCCCTCCTCCGTGCGACTATGAACAGCCTCATGATGCGGAGGTTGTCTTTCTCGGGAGGAGCTTTATGAACGGTTTGTCAGTTGTCCGTAGGGACCGGATGAATCGGTGCCCGCGGCACGTTGGCTCCGACCAGGCAGTCTCGCGTCACGAGCCGGGCTAGATCTTCTTCATCCAGATCTTCGGTGCCTGAGGGGCGCATGGGGAGGACCATGTAGCGGACGTCGGCGGTGCTGTCGTAAACGACGACCTCGACGCCCTCCGGGGTCTCGAAGCCGAACTCGCGCATCACGGCGCGCGGCTCTTTGACGGCGCGGGAGCGGTATTCAAAGCTCTTGTACCAGTCGGGCGGGCGGCCGAGGATGGACCGCGGGTAGCAGGAGCAGAGTGTGCACACGATCAGGTTGTGTATCTTCGGCGTGTTCTCTACGACGACGAACTCGGCTGGATGCGCGGGGTCAATGTTCAGCGCCGAGGCCGCGGCCTTGCCGTCGGAGAGGAGCAGTTCTCTGAAGTCGTCATCTACCCAGGCGCGGGCTACGAGCTTCGCGCCGTTGGCAGGGGAGCGGGCCTCCATATAGGAGATCTTGTCTTGCACCTCGGGCTCGGTAAGAACACTTTTCTCCAAAAGGAGCGCCTCGATGGCCCTGATGCGGGCAGCGTAAGGGCTCGTGGTCGTCGCTTCGTGCGGGTGATGGTCGCTCACGCCGTGCCTCCTTCGCCGGGCTCGAGCCAG
>DASUPX010000017.1:0-2284 GCA_036280905.1 Rubrobacter sp.
GCGTTCTATCCTGCCGGGCAACCGGTTCTCCCCGGTCCTTGCTGGGGCCTCCACTCGCACCCGCTCGGGGCGCACCACCACCTTGACCTGTCCCCTGGCAGAGGTGTGGCCGCGGGAGGCGAGCAACTCCAGATCCCCGGCCCTTAGCCTGCATCTGCCGTCTGATGTCTCGCCGACGGCCTCGGCGTCGAGCAGATTCGAGACGCCGAGAAAGTCCGCAACGTAAGCCGACGCGGGCTCTTCGTAGACCTCGCGGGGGGTGCCGACCTGCTCGACGCGGCCCTCGCTCATCACGGCGAGGCGGTCGGCCATGGTCAGGGCCTCCTCCTGGTCGTGCGTAACGTAGACGAACGTCACCCCGACCTGCTCTTGCAGTGCCTTGAGCTCGACCTGGAGCGTCTTCCTGAGCTTGGCGTCGAGGGCTCCCAGTGGCTCGTCAAGGAGGAGCACGGAGGGGTTGAGTATCAGGGCCCGCGCGAGCGCCACGCGCTGCTGCTGGCCCCCCGAGAGCTGGTGCGGCTTGCGGTGCCCGAACTCCTCCATCTGCACGAGGGAGAGCGCCTGGGAGACCCTTCTTCTGGTCTCCTCCCTGGAGGTCCTCGTGAAACGCAGGCCGAAGGCGACGTTCTCGGCCACGGTCAGGTGGGAGAACAGGGCGTAGCTCTGGAAGACCGTGTTGACGTTTCGTTTGTTTGGCGGCGTGCCGGAGACGTCCCTGCCGTCTAGAAGGATCCTCCCCGAACTGGGGCGCTCGAAGCCGGCGATCATGCGCAGCGTCGTGGTCTTGCCACACCCGCTCGGGCCGAGCAGGCAGAAGAACTCGCCGGGCGGGATGTCCATGTCTATGCCCCGCACCGCCAGGGCTGTGCCGTAGCGCTTGGTGAGGCCCTGGAGCTGGACGCGTCCTCCCGCGTCGCCTTCGCTCATCGCCTGAGCGCCCGCGCAAAGGCTTCGAAGTTATCGACGAAGCGCCTGGCGTCGTCCTCGGAGTGCTGCACCGAGAGCGTCCACTGCTCGGCCTTGCCCCACGGCGGCAAGAACACGCCGCCGTTGTGCTGGAAGAGCCAGTGTGCCTGGCTGAACCGGTCGTCCAGCCGGAGGAAATCCCGGTAGTTACGCACCCTGCTTTCGGAGAAAGTGATCGACCCCTTGGCCCCAAAAGAAAGCGGGTAGGCGGCTAGCTCGTACTCTTCGATAACGGCCTGCGAACCCTCCACCATGATCCCGGCCAGCCGGTCGAAATGCTCGTAGGCTTCGGGGGTGAGGATCTCGGTAAGCGTCGCCCTGGCGGCGGCCATGGTGAGCGGGTTGCCGTTGAAGGTGCCGACCTGCTCGTAGGTGCCGTCGGCGATGCGGCCCATGACCTCATCGGTTCCGCCGATGGCCCCGCAGGGCACTCCCCCGCCCATCGCCTTGGCGAGGCAGACCATGTCGGGCCGTACGCCCAGGTAACCGGCAGCCCCCCCGTAGGACGTGGTGACGCCGCACTTGACCTCGTCGAAGGCTAGCAGGGCGCCGTGCGCGTGTACCACCTCGCGCACGCCCTCCAGATAACCCTGCTCAGGGGCGATCACCCCGGCGTTCATCATTATGGGCTCCAGGATCATGCCCGCTATCTCGCCCGGATGATCGGCGAAGACCCTCTCAAGCGCGCCCAGGTCGTTGTAGGGCACGACCAGGGTGAGGTCCGTGATGGCCCGCGGTATGCCCGTCCCCGACGGCACGCTGAAGGGCCGCCCAGACGGCCCGATCTCCTCCTCGTTGGAGACGGAGACCATGAGCGAGTCGTGGTGCCCGTGGTAGCACCCCTCGACCTTGACGATGAGATCCCGCCCCGTAATGGCGCGCATGAGGTGAACGGCGTCCATGGTCGCCTCGGTCCCGGAGTTCGAGAACCGCCACAATGGTAGCCCGAACCGCCTGGCCAGCTCGCCGGCGACCACGATGGCATCCTCCGTCGGCTGGGCGAAGTGCGTCCCGAGCGGCGCCCTGCCGGCGATGGCCTCGACTATCTTCGGGTGCCCGTGGCCAACGGCGCCAACGCCGTAACCACCGTGGAGGTCCACGTACTCCCCGCCGTCGACGTCGAAGATCCTCGACCCCTTACCGTGGCTGAGCCAGACCATCTGCGGACGCGCGATCTGCCAGCTAGAGGTGGCACCGCCCGCGAGAACCCCCGTGGCCTCCCCGATCATTGCCCGAGACCGCGGCTGACGCTCCTTGAACCGGCGTTCACCCTCGATGACGATCTCGTCGAGCCTCCGAAGATCCTCCCCGGTCCAAT
>DASUPX010000018.1:0-4910 GCA_036280905.1 Rubrobacter sp.
GGAGAACGGACGGGGCATGCTACATAGCGTGGACCTGCCGCCGCTGCGCAGGAGATCCGGGCGTTTCTGGGGCATCGCGGTGGACCAGGATCTCCGGGCCCGGTGGAGACTGCACCGGGGAACCAGCGTCAGCATCCTGCCACGTCTCCTCCAGGAGATACCCACGGTCGACCTCTTCGTCCACGACAGCCTCCACACGCACAGAAACATGCGCCGCGAGTTCGACACCATATGGCCCCACCTGAGAGAGGGGGCCCTGCTCCTGGCCGACGACGTGGAACGAAACCACGCCTTCGGCGAACTAGGACAGAAAGCCCCAGCACTCTGGCGCGTGGTCGAGGATCGAGAAACCTCCCCACTCCACGGCAGGGCCGCCCCCGTAGTGTTCGGAATAGCAATGAAATAAGGGCTGGCAAGGGGATCGGCTCCCTCGCCAGCCCTCAGCAAGAAAGCTGAAAGCTGATAGCTACTAGCTCTAATACCCGGGGCGGCCCATCCCTTTGTACGTGATCTCCTTCCCAGCCTCGACGCCGGGCTGGTTGAAGGCGTTGACGCCGTAGAGGGAGCCGGCTATGGCGGTCTGGACCTCGAGGGCCTGGAACACGTAGCCGAGGTTCTCCGCGCTGGTCGCGCTGAGCTTTATGGTCGAGTTGGGGTGGCCGGCCTCGGTGAGGGCCCGCCGCGTGGCGTCGCACTCGACGTTGAGGAGCTCGGCCATGGAGTGCCCCCCGAGGTAGCCGACGCCTTCGAGGTCGTCGTAGGCCTCCGGTATGTGTAGATCCTTCGGGTGGTCCTCGACCTCGACGATCTCGATCACCTTGTCCTCGGGTCCCTCCATGTAGAGCTGGACCTGCGAGTGCTGGTCCGTGGTGCCGACCGCGCCGTGCGGCGTGGAACCCTTGCCGTCCTTGCCGAGAGACTCGGCCCAGAGCTGCACGAACCAGGCCGCGAGACGCTCAAGCGCGTCGGCGTAAGGCATCATGACCCTGACGTTACGCCCGCGCGCGGTGTCCATGAGGTAGTGCATGGCCGCCCCGACGACCGCTGGGTGCTCGGCCCCCTGCTCTGTCACCTCGTCGACGCACTGGGCCGCGCCTGCCAGCATCGCGTCGATGTCGAGCCCGGCCACGGCAGCCGGCAGCAGACCGACCGGCGTGAGCACCGAGAAACGCCCGCCAACGTCGGCGGGTATTGGCAGGACCTTCATGCCCTCGCGGTCGGCTATCTGCTTGAGGAACCCCTCCTCGGGGTCTGTAGTGGCGATGGCACGTTCCTGAAACCCGGAGTCTCCAAGCGCGTCGATGAGCGCGCCCCGGATCACGAGGAAGTTGGCCATGGTCTCGGCCGTCGAGCCGGACTTGGTGACCACGTTGACGTGGGTCCCCTGGGGGTCGGCGAGGTCGAGGATGGCCGAGAGGGTGGCGGGATCGGTGTTCTCCGCGAAATGCACGCGCGGGCCGGGACGCTCCCCGTCGGGGAGGGCGTTGTAGTAGGGGTGGCTCAGCGCCTTCTGCACGGCCATGGGGCCGAGCGCGGATCCCCCGATGCCGACGTGGATGAAGTCCGTGGCCCCCGAGCCTCTGACTTCCTCGGCGACACGGGCCGAAGCCTCGGCGTACTCTTTTGTCTTTGGCAGCCGCATGAACCCCGGCGGGTTCCCGAGGAGCTCGTCAGCGGCCTCACGTAAGCGCGGCTGTATCTCATCTAGCTCCCCGCTCTGCAGCCCGCCCTCCACCTCCATCATGTTCTGGTAGTCAAAGGTGACCTCAGCCATGCGCTGGCTCCTCTCTGTAGCATTCATTGACGGGCGTAGTTTAGAACAGGGTATAATCCCGGGCCATCGTGTCATCTTCGGCAGCCCAGGCCAGGGAAGTGGTTGCCCGCCTCAAGGCGGAGTACCCCGACGCGCGTACCGAGCTGGACTGGAATAGCCCGCTGGAGCTGCTGGTGGCCACCGTGCTCTCCGCCCAGACTACAGACGTGCAGGTGAACCGCGTGACGCAGACGCTGTTCACGAAGTACCGTACGGCCAAGGACTACGCCAGCGCTGACCCCTACGAGCTGGAGGAGGATATCCGTCCCACGGGCTTCTACCGCAACAAGGCCCGCTCGCTTCGGAACATGGCCGCCGCCCTCGTCGAAGACCATGGGGGAGAGGTGCCAGGCTCCATGCAAGAGCTCGTGGCGCTGCCCGGCGTCGGCCGCAAGACGGCGAACGTGGTCCTTGGCAACGCTTTCGGCGTGGACGAGGGCATAGTCGTGGATACCCACGTCCGCCGCGTCTCCGGAAGGCTCGGCCTGACGGAGAAAGAGGACCCGGTGAAGATCGAGAGGGACCTGATGCAGGTCGTGCCTGGTGAGGACTGGACCGTCTTCTCCCACCTCCTGATCCTGCACGGCCGCCGAACCTGCAAGGCCCGCAAACCCGATTGTCCCAACTGCACCCTCAACGATATCTGCCCCTCGGCGCAGTAGGACGAAACGCTGGTTTGCGCGTGCTGCTCCCTTGAGGGCTTGCCGGGCGCCCGAAGCCGGCCAGAACCCGAGCTGCATTCCTCGAACGGCGTGGCGTTCTGTACCGTAAGTCGTGTGCACATCTGGCAGAGGTTCGAGCACCTGCCGGACATCTATCGGCGGCCCCGCTTTTGCGGGGCGAGATGGAATGGACGGTACACGACGAAGGGAGGATGGGGCGTGTGGTGACGAGAGGCGAGATCGGGTACAGAAAGCCCACAGGGCACATTGCAGGGCTGGCCACAGAGGAAGCGCTGCGGATTTCAGAAGGAGTAGCATGACAGAGCGTGGCAAAGAAAGTGACGCCGAACGGAAGGCGAGAAGGCAATCCGAGGAAGATGCCGAACGACGGCAAGAAGAGCGGGACCGGCGCTCCGACCAGCTCAGGGAATCCTGGCGCCGCAATCACCCGAGCGAGGAGGAAGAGGGGAAGGCCGGGCTGAAGAAGGGACGTTGGTCGTGAGGGAAGAGGAGATAATCCAGGTGATACCCGGTCAATTCGGCTGGTTCGCCTATGGCCACGATGAGCAGGGCAAGGAGTTCCTCACGCCGGTGGCCATGTGGGCGCTGGTGGAGTCGAGCGGCAACGTGCGCCACGTGGTGGGGCTGACCGCACACGGGTTGGGGCAGGTGACGCGAGTCGAAGAACTGCCTGGGTTCGTAGAGTACCGCCACGTCTCGCAGGAAGAAGGGCATTGACGCCAGTGAAGCACCCCGCGAAGCACTTCGCCTGGTGCCGGGCAACCTAGATCACGCGATCAACGATACATACCGGAACATCGCCCAGAAATGGCAGGCGCTTCCCGCCAGGACGAAGAGGTGCCACAGCTCGTGGAAACCGAACACCCCTGGCTTCGGGTTGGGCCACTTGAGGCCGTAGATCACGGCCCCCGCACTGTAGATGAGGCCGCCGCCGAGGATCCAGGCCATCCCGCCCGGCGGCACGGCCTTCAGGATGGCCGCGATGGCTACCACGGCGACCCAGCCCATGCCCAGGTAGAGGCCTACGGTGAGCCACCTTGGAGCGCCCATCCAGAAGAGCTTGAGCAAGACGCCGCAGAAGGCTAGAGCCCATACGAAGCCGAGCATCCCCACCCCCCAGCCACCCTCCAGCGCGAGCACGCAGATGGGCGTGTAGGTCCCGGCTATGAGGACGAAGATGGCCATGTGATCCAACCTCCTCAACCTCGCTACGGCCTGCGGCGAGACGGGCAACAGATGATAGAGCGCGCTCGCCCCGTACAACGCCACGAGGCTGCAACCGAAGACGCCGAAGGCCACGAACTGGTCCAACCTCCCCTCACCCGCCGCCCCGGCCAGCAAGACGCCGAGCGCGACCACCGCAAGCATGGCCCCAGCCAGATGGGTGAGACCGCTTATGGGCTCCCGCAACCTCTTCATCGTGCTCCGCTCGACCACGTCCCGACCATACCAGCATTCCGCCAGAGAGATAGACTCCACCAGACATCGTATAATCCAACCAGACGCGGTGAGGGGGCATGGCAGAGCGGACGAATGCGCTGGTCTTGAAAACCAGAGGCCGTAAAACGCCCGAAGGTTCGAATCCTTCTGCCCCCGCCCACTGGGATGTACCCATGAAACGCCCACGTAACCGATTTGTTAAAAATCATTAAGATAATGGAGACTTTTACGTTTCGGTTCTGTACACTGTGGGTACTTCTCGGTAGGAGGAGACAAGTGCAGGCCACTTGGAGACAGAGTAAACAAAAGGAGGACTGGATGAAGAGGGCAATTATTCTGGTTACGGTCGCGCTTGCGGCCATGTTGGTCTTCGCGCCGATGGGTCTGGCGCAGGAGACCACTATGATGATGGGGACTGGGTCGCCATCGCCGGGTGTCCCGGAGAGCGGTGGTCCTGCCATCCTTCTGCCGGCTGCCGCCCTGCTGCTCGGGTCGGGCATTCTGACCTACGCGATCTTGAGGCGCAGGTAGTAAACTCGAGATTCTGCGGGCCGGTCCCTTTGTAGGCCGGTCCTTCCGGAGCCGGGGGGAGCCTGCACCCCCCCGGCTCTTTTTCGTGGCCGTCGGGAAACCGGCGGCCATAAGCGTTTCCGGGGGGCTGCGGGATACCGTTCCTTTTGGGCTCGGCCATCTCCCCGCACGATTCGAGGCGAGCTAGCGCGAAGGGCGGATCGGGGCAGGCTGGACGGATGAGCAGGTCGGGAAACAGGCTACCCGACGTGATCCTGTACGGTGGGGTCATCGCTTGCCTGGCATTGCTCGCACTCGTGTCGCGCGGCGACGTCGGGTTGATCCGTGGCGCCAAGATCCTCTTCGGCGGCACCCTTCTGGTGGTGGCCCTCGCCGCCGTAGCGTTGGCGTCCAGGCATCTCTGGAACACGCCCACCACCCCGACCGCCCTGGAGCTCTCGCGG
>DASUPX010000019.1:0-14486 GCA_036280905.1 Rubrobacter sp.
GAGGTCCATCTCCGCGAGGAGGCGGTCGTGCACGGGGCCCGTAAAGCCGATCGCCAGCAGCACGAGGTCAGCCTCGATCTCGAATTCCGTGCCTTCCTTTGGCACGGTCTTGCCCTCTGGGGTGCGCTCGGTCTCCACGGCGTGCATGGTCTCGACGTGTCCGTTCGAGCCAGAGAAACCCTTGACGGCGACGGCGAAACCACGTTCTCCACCCTCTTCGTGCGCCGGGTAGTTATGCAGGATGAAGGGCCAGTCCGGCCAGGTTAGCTTGTCCGGCGTCTCCGGCGGCTTCGGGCCGTGGGTGAGGACCTTGACCGAGGCGCAGCCCTCACGGTGGGAGTTGCCGAGGCAGTCGGCGCTCGTGTCGCCGCCGCCCAGGATCACGACGTTCTTGCCGGCGGCGCTTATGGGCTCGGCGTCGACGGGCAGTCCGGCCACCCTCCTGTTCTGCTGCACGAGGTAATCCATCGCGAGGTGGATGCCGTCGAGATCCCGCCCCTCCACGTCGAGGTCGCGCCCCTGCAAGGCGCCGACGGCGAGGACCACGGCGTCGAACTCGCCTCTCAGCTCCTCCGTCGTGGGGTTCTCGCCGACACGGGCGTCCGTCCGGAACTCGATGCCCTCCTCTTCCATGATCGCGATACGCCTGTCCACGACCCACTTCTCGATCTTGTAGTCGGGAATTCCGTAGCGGAGTAGGCCCCCGATCTTGTCGTCTTTCTCGAAAACGACGACCGTGTGCCCGGCCCAGTTCAGCTGTTGCGCCGCCGCGAGCCCGGCCGGACCGCTCCCCACGATGGCGACCCTCTTACCCGTGCGCATCTCGGGCGGGGGGGGCTTCGCCACCACCCATCCCTCCTCGAAGGCGCGGTTGACGATCGAGAGCTCTATCTCCTTGATGGTGACGGGTTTGTCGTTTATGGAGAGAACGCAGGCGGCCTCGCAGGGGGCGGGACAGAGCATGCCCGTGAACTCGGGGAAGTTGTTGGTCTGGTGCAGGCGGTCGATGGCCTGCTTCCAGTGCTCCCGGTAGACGAGGTCGTTCCAGTCGGGGATGAGGTTCCCGAGTGGGCAGCCGGTGTTGCAGAAGGGCACGCCGCAGTCCATGCAGCGCGAGGCCTGGCCGCGTAGCTCCTCGTTGGGCATCGGCTCGTAGACGTAACGGTAGTCCTGGACACGCTCCACGACGGTCCGCTTCGGGGTGGGCTTGCGGCCTATCTTCAGGAAACCCCTGGGATCCCCCATCAGGTCGCCACCTCCAGCTCCGCCTCCTGGCGCTCCTTCAACACCCGCTTGAGATCGTGCGGCATCACCTTCACGAAGCGGGGCAGCATCTCCTCCCATCGTTCGAGCACACGCTGCGCCTGCTCGCTCCCCGTCCACTCCAGGTGCCGCTCGACCATGCCGCGCAGCAGCTCGACATCCTCTTCATCCTCCACGGGCTCCAGCCCGACCATGTCCTTGTTGCACAGGGCGTCGAAGCGTCCGTCCGGGTCGAGCACGAAGGCGACGCCGCCGCTCATGCCGGCGGCGAAGTTGCGCCCGGTCTCGCCGAGCACCACCACGACCCCGCCGGTCATGTACTCGCAGCCGTGGTCGCCAACGCCGTCGACCACGGCGTGTGCCCCCGAGTTCCTGACGGCGAACCTTTCCCCCGCGAAGCCCCTGAAGTACGCCTCGCCCGCCGTCGCGCCGTAGAGGGCGACGTTGCCAACCACCACGTTCCTGGACGCCCTGTAGCCCGCGAACCGGTAGGGGAACACGGCGAGGCGGCCTCCGGAGAGGCCCTTGCCGACGTAGTCGTTGGTCGTGCCCTCCAGGGTGAAGGTCAGGCCGCGCGCGAGCCACGCCCCGAAGGACTGCCCCGCGACGCCGTGGAAACCTATGCGGACCGTGCCGTCCGGCAGGCCCTCGTTGCCATAGCGCCGCGCGACCTCGCCGGAGAGCATCCCACCGACCGTGCGGTTGGTGTTCAGTATGGGATGCTCGAAGGCAACGTTTTCGCCGTTTTCGAGGGCGGGCAGGCACTTCTCGATCAACTCGTTGTCCAGGGACTTCTCGAGGCCATGGTCCTGGGCCTCGGCGTGGTGTATGGCCTCCCCTTCCGGGGCCTCGGCCCGGTGGAGGATCGCGGAGAGGTCCACGCCCCCGGCCTTCCAGTGCTCGAGGGCCTCGCGCATCCTCAGCCTGTCGGTGCGGCCGATCATCTCCTCGAAGGTCCTGAAGCCCATGCTTGCCATGTACTGCCGCACCTCTTCGGCGACGAAGAAGAAGTAGTTGACGACGTGCTCGGGCGTCCCGGTGAAACGCTTCCTGAGCTCGGGGTCCTGCGTGGCGATCCCAACCGGGCAGGTGTTGAGGTGGCAGACGCGCATCATGATGCAGCCCGTCGCCACGAGCGGCGCGGTCGAGAACGCGAAGTCCTCGGCCCCGAGCAGCGCGGCCACGGCAACGTCCCGGCCCGTCTTGAGCTGGCCGTCGGTCTGCAGGATGACGCGCCCCCGCAGGCCGTTCTCCACCAGCACCTGCTGGGCCTCGGCGATGCCCAGCTCCCACGGCAGCCCGGCGTGCTTTATGGAGGAGAGCGGCGACGCACCCGTGCCACCGTCGTGGCCGGAGATGGTGATGTGGTCGGCCTTCGCCTTCGCGACCCCGGCGGCGACCGTCCCGACCCCCACTTCGGCCACGAGCTTCCCGCTCACCCTGGCGTACGGGTTGGCGTTCTTCAGGTCGTGTATGAGCTGGGCGAGGTCCTCTATGGAGTAGATGTCGTGGTGGGGCGGGGGGGAGATCAGGCCGACCCCGGGCGTGGAGTAGCGGATGCTGGCTATGTACTCGCTGATCTTGCCCCCTGGCAACTGCCCGCCCTCGCCGGGCTTGGAGCCCTGGGCCATCTTGATCTGCAACTGGTCGGCGTTTACGAGGTACTCGGTGGTAACGCCGAAACGCCCGCTGGCGACCTGCTTTATGGCGCTGCGGCGGTTGTCGCCGTTCTCGTCTGGCGTGAAGCGCCCGGGGTCCTCACCGCCTTCCCCGGTGTTGGACTTGCCGCCTATGCGGTTCATGGCTATGGCGAGGGTCTCGTGCGCCTCCCTGGAGATGGACCCGAGGGACATGGCCCCCGTGGTGAAGCGCTTGACTATCTCCCTGGCAGGCTCTACCTCTTCTATAGGGATGGGGCTCTCCTCGAACCCGAAGAGGCCGCGCAGCGTAGAGAAGCAGGCGCTGTGTTCGTCGAAGTGTCGGGTGAACTCCTGGAAGGTCTCGAAGCTCCCCGTCTTGACGGCCCGCTGCAGGGGAGGGATGCTCGTCTGGTTCCACTGGTGGTACTGACCCTGCGCCCTGAGCTGGTACTCGCCCCCGACCTCGAGCTCCCCGGCGTTGTCCTCGACCGCCGCGAAGGCGTTCCTGTGACGCTCGATGGCCTCCCGCGCCAACGCGTCCATCCCGACGCCGCCAACCCGCGAGGCGGTGCCCGTGAAGGACCGGTCTATGAGCTCCTGGTTCAGGCCAACGGCCTCGAAGATCTGGGCCCCAGAGTACGAGAAGAGCGTGGAGATGCCCATCTTGGAGATCACCTTCAGCAGGCCCTTGCCAACGGCCTTGACGTAGTTTTTCGCCGCCTCCTGGGGGTCGACGCCTTCCAGCAGGTGCGAGCCGGCAAGGTCTTCTATGGTCTCGAAGGCGAGGTAGGGGTTCACGGCGGTGGCGCCGTAGCCGACCAGGAGGGCGAAGTGGTGGACCTCCCGCGCCTCGGCGGTCTCCACAACGAGCGTGGTCGCCGTCCTTATGCCGGCCCGCACCAGGTGGTGGTGGACGCTTGCCGTGGCCAGCAGGCTGGGTATCGCGGCCTGCGTCTCGCCAACGCCCCTGTCGCTTAGCACGAGCACGGCCGAGCCGCCCTTTACCGCGCTCTCGGCCTTCTCGCACAACCGGCCAAGCGCCTCCTCCATCCCCCTCTCGCCGGTGGGGACGGAGAAGAGGGTGGAGAGGGTCGTGGAGGTGGCGCGCTCATCGGCGAGGGCCCGGATCTTCTCCAGCTCCTTCGCCGTCAGGACTGGCTGGTCTATGAGGATCCTGCGGCAGTGCTTCCTGGTCTCGTCGAAGAGGTTCTGCTCCGGGCCGAGGCTCATCTTGAGCGACATGACGAGCTCCTCGCGCAACGGGTCTATAGGAGGGTTGGTGACCTGCGCGAAGTGCTGCTTGAAGTACGAGAAGAGGAGCTGCGGCCGCTCGGAGAGCACCGCCAGCGGTGTGTCCGTGCCCATCGAGCCGTCGGGCTCCTTGCCGTTCTGGGCCATCGGGGCGAGGAGAATGCGCTCGTCCTCGATGGTGTAGCCGAAGGCCCGCTGGCGCTGCAGGAGGCTGGCAGGCTCGGGACGCGGGTCGACGCGGGGCTCGGGGAGCTCGCTCAGGTTGATCTCCCCCTCATCCAGCCACTCGCGGTAGGGCTGCCGCCCGAACAAAGGCTTCTTGACGTCCTGGTCGTGCAACAGCTCGCGACGCTCTGTGTCGACTACGAGCATCTTGCCAGGCTGCAGCCTCCAGCGTTCGACCACGTCTTCCGCAGGCACCCTGAGGGCCCCGTCTTCGGAGGCCATGATGACCCGGCCGTCCCTGGTGACGGAGTAGCGGGCCGGACGCAACCCGTTCCTGTCCAGCGTCGCGCCGACGACGCGGCCGTCGGTGAAGGCGACCGCGGCCGGTCCATCCCACGGCTCCATCAGGGCGCTGTGGTACTGGTAGAAGGCACGACGGTCAGGGTCCATCAACTCGTCGTTCTCCCAGGCCTCGGGGATCATCATGGCCACCGCGTGCGGCAGGCTCCTCCCCGCGAGGTGCAAGAGCTCAAGGGCGTTGTCGAAGGCCGCCGAATCGCTCTGGCCCCTCTGGATGACGGGCGAGAGCTTGCCGAGGTCCTCCCCGAAGAGCCCCGATCTAAGACGGCTCTCCCGGGCGCGCATCCAGTTGATGTTGCCCCTTATGGTGTTTATCTCACCGTTGTGCGCGATGTACCGGTACGGATGGGCGAGCTCCCAACTCCCAAGCGTGTTGGTCGAGAACCGCTCGTGTACGAGCGCGATGGCGCTGGCGAAGGCCCCGTCCCCGAGATCCGGATAGAACCGCGACAACTGCCGGCCCTTGAGAAGCCCCTTGTAGATGATGGTCCTCGACGAGAGGCTCACCACGTAACAACCGCTGGAGCCCTCGACGGCGTCGTGCAGCCGGCGCCTGATGACGTAAAGCTTCCGCTCGAAAGCCGCCACGTCCCCGCTCCCACGACCTACGAAGAACTGCCTGATGCGCGGCATGACGCTGCGCGCCACCCGGCCCACGGCCTCGGGCACGACGGGCACGTCCCTGAAACCGAGAAGCTCCTGGCCCTCCTCGGCGCAGATCCGCGCGAGCTGGTCCCCACAGTCGGGCCCTTCGGCCTCCCCCGGCTCGAAGAGCATCCCCACACCGTAGCCCCCAGCCGCCGGGAGGTCTATGCCGAGGGCCCCGCACTCCCTGCGGAAGAAGCCGTCCGGGATCTGGGTCAAAATACCGGCCCCGTCACCGGTCTCGGGGTCGCTGCCCGTCGTCCCCCTGTGCTCCAGGTTGTGCAGGACCTCAAGACCCTCCTCGACGGTCTCGCGCGTCACGCGCCCGTCGAGCCTCGCTACGAACCCGAGCCCGCAAGCATCGTGCTCGTACGTGGGGTCGTAAAGTCCGACTCTAGGGGTCAACAAGCGGTTACTCCTTGGTGTCGAGGGCACGGAGCGACTATTTTTACACGAATCGCCAGCAGCGCACAAGTAGGTAACAAGCTTGTTGCATACTAGTATTTTGCAAGGATTCTGGAACGTCGCAAGGCATCGTAACGCTTTGCGAGCTATCAGCCATTAGCTATCAGCCATCAGCAAGAACAAGAAGCTGATCGCTGACGGCTTGCATGACACTCCGGTGCTGGAGAAACGCTAGAGTTCGTCCAGGGCGGTACGGAGCTTCTCCTCCTCTGCGAGCAACTCGGAGAGCTGAATGCGGAGGTCGGCGGCCTCGGCCTCTACCTCGGCGAGGCGAAGCGTTAGTTCCCTCTCGCGGGCCGCGGTTTCGGGGTCGCGTCGTTTCGTGCGGTAGCGCTCGCGGATGTTCTTTAGGCGTTTTGCGGCGTCCTGGCGTACCCGCACGCGGTCGGCCTTGAACTCCTCACCTCCCACGTACTCCCTCACGCGTTTCACGCGTGCGTCGGAGAGTAGGTCCGAGATTATCTCCGCCGATGTCTCTTTGAAGAACCTGTTGGCCATGGGTCTCCTTCCGCTCCCCCTGATTGTATACGCTGCAGGGGGTCGAGGTTATTCCTCCGCGGCCCGCGTGACATCCCTGACGACTATGCGGCCGCCCGCACCCGTGCCCCGAAGGTTAGTCAGGTCCACGCCGAGCTCCCTCGCCCTCCTCACGGCCGCCTCCGTCGCTTCCGGTTCCACGAGGTCCCCAGCCACATCTTGCGGGGTTCCCGTCTCCTCTCGCGCCGGGGGGCTCAGGACGTTGTCGGCCTCTGCAGTCGTCGCGGTCTCGGACGGCTGGCGGAAGAACTGCGGGCTGTGTTGTAGGGATGCAAGCACCTCGCTGAAGATGTCGCGGACGTTGTCGAGACGGGCTTTCAGCTGCACCTGGGCTTCCACGCCCTTGATCCCTAGCTTCGCCTCTCCCAGCACGGCGTCGAGCCCGATGTTTATCTTGACCAGGTCGGCCAGCTCGGCCTGGATGGAGAGGTGGACTTGCAGGTCCTCGACCTCGAGCTCGATCTCCTCGACGCTGAGAGAGGGCACGTCGAGCTGCAGGTCGGGCTCCCCACCCTCGCCATCTGCCTGCCCGGCGAGTACGGCGTGGTCTTCGTCGCCGCTGCCTGTACGCCCCTTATCGTTCAATGCCCGAACCTCCGATGCCATGCACCCCGCTCCAGCGTCTCGTTACACATCTGTCATGCCCCCACTTTACGGCAAATAAACTCGCCGGGGAACGCCGCGCTGTCTCGGGCCGGCCCGTAACGGGTATAAACCGGAGCACGAGCAGCAAGAGTAAAGTGGGGGCCCGGTGTCACAGCAAGATCAGCAAGGCCAACAGCAAGAAGGTCAGCAACAGAGCCCGCTGCAGTTGCTGGGACGCGCGTTGACCGACATCAGGAAGGTTCAGAACCTTCTAGAGCTCAAGTATCCGGACCAGGGCGAGGCGATAGAGATGCAGCGCGAAGCCGGGGATCTGGTCTGGGACGAGATCCAGCGCATGCAACAGCAGCAACAGCAGAAATAACGAAACCCGATCGGCGCTTGAAGGCAGCAGGATACAGGAAGATTGCCTGATGCCTGTAGCCTTTCCTCAGGTTTACTCTTTGCGCAAATCGCCTTAGATCTTGCCGAGGGCTTCGCGGTTGCTGGTGGACCACCGGCCCATGGCCTCGTGCCAGGTGCCCAGGAAGGGCGCCACATCCGACGCGGTCCTGGTTCCGTTCTCGGTTCCCGCCGCGCTTCCGGCAGTACGTTCTTCCCGGTGAACCTCGTCCCTCACGGCGCAGGCGAACGCGAAGAGGTCGTGGTCGCCGCCGGCATCGGGGTGCAGGCGTGCCAACAGCAATCGCCACATACGCCGGTCTTCGCTTGGTGTGGGTCCCACCGCGTTTCTGGCCTCGTACACTAGATCGACCTCCGTTCGGGGGCATTCTATGCGGTGGGACGAAATCCTGTAAACCACGATATCGGGCAACCGCTACACCTGGAGGTGCAGCGGTTTGCCGGGTCTACATATGTGCCGGGCCGACCACGGGGAGCGGGAGCCGTCGGTCTACCCCCAGGCTGGCTCGTGCGGAGTGCTTATTGCTGTCCCCCGTAGAACTCGTTGCCTTCACCGGACTCGAAGGTAGTGGTATCCCTCTGCGGGGGAGGGAGGATATCCAGGTTGAGGAGTTGCCCGAGAATTCCCTTCGGTGACTTCTCGTTGACGGACGTCTCCGAGTTGCTGTCGCTGTTGGAATAATCGTCCATCTCCGGCTCATCGGGCTGGCCGGAGCCTCCACCGGAGCCCTGCCCGGTGCCCTGGTCGGCACCCTGCCAGCCGACGAGCCCGCCCGCAGTGTCCTGGGCCTGGCCCACCATTTGGCCCGCCTGACCCGTGGCCTGGCCTGCGGTGTCCTGCACGCCCTGGGTTACCCCGCCCACCTGATCCGTGACCATTCCCAGAGGGCCCCCGTCCTGCTGCTGGTCGTCCTGCTCTTCGCTGCCGTCCTGCTGATCTTCGCCCTCATCTTGCTCGCCGCCGGTCAGGCCGCCCGTGAGACCGCCGGTCAGGCCGCCAACGGTGTCCTGCACCTGTCCGGTTGCCTGTCCTGCCACGTCCTGGGCCTGGCCTGCCACCTGACCGGCCTGATCGGTTGCCTGGCCCGCCACGTCTTGCGCCTGATCGGTGACCTGTCCAGCGGCGTCCTGCGCCTGATCGGTCACCCCGCCCGGGGCGCCTTCTTCCTCTTGCCCGTCGCCCTGCTCCTGGGTGCCGGTAAGCCCACCGACAGTATCCTGCACGCCCTCTACCGCCTGACCCGCCTGGTCTGTGGCCTGGCCCGCCGCATCCTGCGCCTGCTGCTGGACGTTCTGCTGCTGTTCCTGTACTTCGCTCACTGGCTCCTCCTGTTCGAAATCGTTGTTCTCTGGCCGTACTATGCCACGAAACGTGTACCCATCCTCATTGCCTGACAACCTTCTTCGGGGCCCACCTGGGCCATGAAAGTTCACCACCGCCCATGGGGAATCTCTCTTGCGGCCACAAGATTATTTCGAAGCCTCGAGGTCGAAAAAATCCTACCCCTCGGTCTCTCTGTCGCCCGTAACATCTTCCACCGGCTCCGCGGACTCTATAGACGCCATCGACGGTGATGACCCCATTGATGTCATAGATTCCATCGAGGCCATCGAGTCTTCCCTGAGGCTCGGCAGGGGCCGGGGGTCCACGCCACCCTTCTCTATCCTCTCTATAACCTGGTCTGCCCTCACGTCGGCCGCGTTCTGTCGGGCCAGTATGCCGCCGTGCACGCGCCTGTCGGCAGCCCGCATCCGTTCCTCTATCCTCCGCTCCGCCTTTCTCTGACGGCTTTCTTGATCCCTTACGCTCACGCCCGGCTCCCGCTTCTGGGGTCTCTGAGGTCTCGTTCGTCGTTGGGACGGGTTTCGACCCCGTCTCTACGGGCTTTCCAACAGCCTCGTTTCGAGCGTGTTGAGGTTGTCGTCCAGTATCTGCTCGAAGGTGTTGCCGAGATCATCCTTCACCTGGCTCACCAGGCGTCCCTGCTCGTCCAGGTACTCGTCCACCACGGGCAGGTCGGAGACCTGGCCGACCACGTCCTCGTCGAGAACCTCCCCGCTCTCGTCATAGGTGGTCTCGAGGATCAGGCCGCTCTGGTCCACGCTGCGCACCACGCTGTGGGAGGCCTCGCCGGAGGCTTCCCTGGCGGCAGCCCTGGCCGCGTGGCGCTCTTCGATCCTCCGGGCCAGCTCGCTCTCGCGTCCCGCGCTCCGAAAGTCCTCCATAGCGATCCGGAGCGCCACCTCGGCGATCTCGGACCTCGACGGGTGGGTCTCCTCCGCGAGCTCGTGCCTGACCCTGTCCAGCTCGGCGTTGAGCCTCTTGGAGAGGTTGAAGGCAACACCGACCAGCTCGGGACCTTCCTCCCACGAGACGGTGGCGTCACCAGGCTCGGGGACGTCCTGTTCCTCCTCGTCGAACCCCGGGCTCTCCCCGAGGATAGCCCCCATCAGGTCCTCGGGCACCCTTCTGTTATGGTCCGCGCTCATCTACTCCCCTTTCGCGAGCCGCTCTGCCAGGCGGGCGTAATCGGTGGCCCCGTTGCTCCTCCTGGAGTACTCGAAGATGTGTTGGCCGAAACCGGGTGCCTCGGAGAGCTTCACGTTGTAGCGCACGGCCGGCAGCACGGCCCCGGGGAAGTAGCGCTCCAACTGCTCCAGTATCTCGGCGCTCTTTCTTACCCGGCCGTCGTAGAACGTGGGGATTATGCACCTTTTCAAGGTGCTGTCCTGCCTGTACTGCTGCACCTGCTCCACGCGGCCTATGAGGTCCCCCACCCCCTGCAGCGCCAGCGCCTCCATGGAGACCGGGATCAGGAGCTCCTCCACGTAGAACAGGCAGTTGACGTTTAGAACGTCCCAGGAAGGTGCGGTGTCGAGCAGCACGAAGTCGTAGCCCTCCAGGCCCTCCAGCGCCTCGCTCAGGACCAGCTCCGAGCGCATGTCGCGCCTGGAGATGACGCGCTTCGCACCTGAGAGAGAGACGCCGCCGGTTATAACGAACAGGTTCTCCCGCGCCTCGACCTGCACGTCGGAGAGTCCGGCCTCTCCCTGCAGGAGCTCGCCAAGCCCCTCGCCGGCATGCACCCCGAGGCTCTTGGCCACCTGCCCCTGGGTGTCGCAGTCCACGAGGAGGGTCCTGAACCCGAGGAGCGACAGCCCCGCGCCCAGGTTCACGCAGGAGGTGGTCTTGGCCACCCCGCCCTTCGCGTTGGTCACGGCTAGCTTTCTCAACCCCACCCCTCAAACACGCTCGACCCACACGCACATCATAGCCTCTGGCCCATTACCGGCGCCGTACGCCGGGTCCTGGCAACGTCTTGATCTCTGCCAACCTCTGCTCGAACTCCTCGGCCGACGCCGAGTTGGCGAAGGCCCAGGCAAGGTCCCTGACGTTCTGCTCGTTGGTCCGCACGAAGACCATCGCCTCCCTTAGCGGCAGGTCCTCGAAGGCCGCCACGGCCAGCCCGGTAACATCTGCGGGCTCGGCCACCCCGGCCTTCTCGCACATGGCGTACATCCTGGCCGCCTTGACGAGCCGGGCCTTGATCTCGCGATCCCCGGCGCCCGCGGCGCCGGACGCCCCGCCCTGGCTCGTCAACGGCCCACCACCGTGAAGGTCCATCTCCTGGAGGCCGAGCCGCTAGAGCTAACCGGCTTGTCCGGGTCGCTGGATTGTGCCTCTATCCTCACTTCATGCCGCCCCGGGCGGAGCGAGCGGCCGACGAAATATCCAAGGCGACCGCTGGATGGATCGTAGTGAAATCTGCTCTTCTCGGAGCCATCGAGGTAGAGCCTTATGCCGGCCCTGGACAGTCCTCCCCCGTAGTCCATCACGTTCGCCCGGATGGTGAAGTTGGGGTCTGCGAACACCCTGCCAGTGGGGCTCATGCCGGTGATCGAGATGCCGCCCGTGCGGTAGCTGGTGGTCTTGTTGGAGCCGGAACCCCTCGTCGTGGTGACCCTGATCGATTTATTGCGCAGGCCCCTCGGGCGCCCCCGCCTCCGTCTTCTAGGCATGTTAAGGTCGCCTCCTTACGCGGTCTCTGGCGTCCTCTCTCCCACCACCCATTAGGCTATGACGAAGCTCCAGTTCTTACGCTTCCTCGCGTTCCTGCTTCCCGCAGTGCCGGCCAGTATCTCCACCGAATGCGTGCCAGAGGAGAGCTTGCTGGGGGTGAAACTCAAGGTACCTGTCATCCGGCGGTACTGGAAGTTTCTGATCTCCTGCCCGTCCAGGAACACGCTTATGCTGTCCTTGGTCAGGGTGCCCTGGCTGTCCGTCACGACGGCCCCCACCGTGGGCCTGTAACCACTGATGTTTCCCACGGGATAAGGCGAGCTTATCGTTACCCCCCCGCTCGCGCTGCCGCCGGGGCGGGATCTGGCCCCCGACCTCGTCCTGGGGTTGGATCTGTGCGATGTCTTGCGTCTTCTAGATCTTCCCACGCTCGCTCCCTTCTCTAGTAACAGCCGTTCTCGGTTTCCCGGTATCTTACAGGCCCCCGATTCCCGGCACCGGCCCCCGCAAACCCGTCGGCTTGTGGGACCTCGGGCCAAAAGGCTTGCGCCAGATGCGGAGCCGCATGCGGGTAATCCCGGGCATGCGGCTCCGTATGGGTCGAAGGCGAATTTTCCTGAAGGTCAGGATCTGTTGTTTCGGTCACGCCCGGACAGCGAGTCCGTAACACCACCGAGAAGACCCTTCTCCTTCAACTTCTCCCGGTCGCGCTCCCGCTCCGCCTGCCTGGCGTCCTTCTTGGCCTGGTTGGTCCGCTGCGCCTGGGCGGCCTGCTCCTCTGCTTCGGCTTTTCTCTGCTGGGCCCGGCCTTCCTCCTTCTTGGCCTCGTCGCCGGTCAAGGCGCCCCAGGCTTCTTTGGCCTTGCCCGTGAACTTGTCCTCCACCGCTACTCCTTTCCTCCGTTTGCCCGCTGCGGTCCCTCCGTTACTGGTTGGAGGCGCCGATAACGTCCCTCACGGTGATGCGGCCCTGCGCCCCGGTGCCCTGCACCTGGGAGAGGTCGACGCCGAGCTCCTGGGCCTTCTGCTGTGCGGCGTGCGTGGCCTCCGGCTGCTCCTGCTCACCGCCACCTGCCGCCTGCTGAGCGGCCTGCTGACCCTGCTGGGCCACCTGCTGGCCCTGCTGAGCAGCCTGGCCCGCGGCGTCCTGCGCCTGCTGCGCCGCACCACCGGCCGCGTCCTGCGCCTGGCCAGCAACCTGACCTGCCTGGTCGGTTGCCTGTCCCGCCACCTGCTGAGCCTGGTCCGTGGCCTGCCCAGCGGCGTCCTGAGCCTGGCCAGCGACCTGGCCTGCCTGATCAGTGGCCTGCCCGGCTACGTCCTGGGCCTGTCCTGCAACCTGGCCAACCTGGTCGGTGACCCCGCCGAGGGGACCTCCGCCCTGCTGGTCGTCGTCCTGGCCACCCGTGAGGCCGCCGGTGAGGCCGCCCACGGTGTCCTGGGCCTGACCCGCAACCTGGCCTGCCTGATCGGTGACCTGTCCAGCCGCTTCCTGCGCCTGATCGGTTGCCTGTCCGGCTACCTCCTGGGCCTGGCCGGCAGCCTGTCCCGCGGCGTCGGTGGCCTGGCCAGCAACCTGACCCGCCTGATCGGTTGCCTGACCCGCCACCTGCTGCGCCTGGTCCGCGGCCTGACCGGCGGCGTCCTGCGCCTGCTGGGCTGCGCCCTGGGCGAACTCGGTCATCTTCTGCTGGGTGCTCTGGGCAGCCTCGTTTACCTGATCCTCGATGCCCTGGTCCTGGGCCGCCTGATCTATGGAGCCTTCCAGCTCGTAGTAGTAGTCGGTCATCTCCTCGACCTGGGCTTTGGCGTCGCCATCGGGGAGCTGCTGGGAGTACTGCTCGAGCTGCTCGCGATAGTTCTGGATCTGGCTCTTCAGGCTACCTACGGATTGGGCGTAGAAGTCCTGGGCGCTCTGCTGGGAGAGCTGCTCGATCTGCTGCTGGAGGTTCAAACCCTGGGTCATACTGCTTCCTTTCTCTGTTGGTTGTCTTGTTTGCGGTGGGGCCGAACATCCTCGGCCCCACCCACATTGCTATCGCTTAAAGGAGTCCTCCGGCAAGGCCACCGCCGCCGTTATCGTCGTCGTCGTCGCCGTCGCCGTCACCACCGCCGGTGAGGCCACCGGTCAGGCCGCCTACGGTGTCCTGCACCTGGTCAACGGGGCCGCCGCCCTCGCCGCCACCGGTCAAACCGCCGGTCAGGCCACCCACGGTGTCCTGCACCTGGTCAACGGGACCGCCGCCCTCGCCGCCACCGGTGAGGCCACCGACGGTGTCCTGAACCTGATCTAGCGGGCCGCCGCCTTCACCGCCGCCGCCCGTGAGGCCGCCCACGGTGTCCTGGACCTGGTCGAGCGGGCCACCGCCGCCCTGCTGCTCTCCGCCTTGCTGCTCTCCGCCTTCCTGCGGCTGCTCTTCGCCGCCTTCACCGTCGGCGGGGCCGTAGTAGTCCTCGGAATCGCCGGACTCCACGGTGGTCGTTGTGCTCTCTCTGGGAGGAAGCAGGTCGAGCCTGAGAAGGCCGCCACCGAGGAGGCCCTCATCACCCTTCTCCTCTTCCACCGTGGTCGTGTTGGAGTCAGAGCTGGAGGAGTCCTCCACGGGTGTCTCGGCCACTTCCGGGTCCTCGACGGGCTCGGGGACGCTCCTCTCATCCACCAGGTTGCCCTCGGCGTCGTAGACCCGGTCCACGACGTTGCCCTGGTCGTCGATCTCGCGCCGTATGGTAATGCGATTGCCCTGTTCGTCCTGGGCCTCGATGACCCTGTTGCCCTCATCGTCGATGCTCGGTTCGCCGACCATCTGGTAACCCTCGGGCAGGGCCTGGGCCATCTGGCTCGCCACATCCTGGGGCTCTTCCTCTTCCTCTTCTTCGCCCTCTTCTTCCTCACCCTCGACGGGCTCCTCCACGAGGTCCTCGTCCAGGAGGTTGCCCGCCTGGTCGAAGATGGAATCTATGGTGTTGCCATCTTCGTCGGTGGAGCGCCGCACTATGGCGGTGTTGCCCTCTTCGTCCTGGCCCTGCAGTATCGAGTTGCCCTGCTCGTCGGTGAACGGCTGGCCCAGCGCTTCGTAGCCCTCGGGCAGGCTCTCCGCCATCTGGCCGGCGAGGTCCTGGGCCTGATCCGCCGCG
>DASUPX010000020.1:0-4015 GCA_036280905.1 Rubrobacter sp.
TCGTGACCGTCCCGGCGCCCTGAGCCCGGGGCCAACGCGACGAACCACACATCCGGGAGGGCCGGGGCCGGAAAGCCTAGGCCCTCCCCAGGCCTTCGGCGCGGCGAACTCGGGGCAGCTTGCTCGCCTCTGGAGTGTCTACGCTGCTTAGAGATCCACGCCCTGACCGGTTGCGGTCGCACCGCCGGTGCCCGACGGTACGGGGTCTCCTGGCTCAGGAAACCGATCCGAGTTCTTGCTGGCGGCGCTGGGGGCGCACCCTAGCTGGACGGTGGATCCTCCATTGTGAAAGAGACCATGACGGTCTTCTGGTAGGCGGGACGTACCGCTAGGCGTTCGTGCCAGGCCTTAAGGGCGGGCAGGTCCGGCCTGTCTATCTCCAGCTCGAACCAGCGGTAGACGAGCGAGCCGAGGGTCACATCTCCCATGGTGAGGGAGGGGCCTGCAACGTAGTCGTTGTTCCGGAGTCGGGCGTCCAGGATGGGTGTCACGTCGGCCGTGGCCCGGACGGCAGCGTCTATCTTCTCGGGGTCTCTATTCTCAGGGGCGGTACGCACCAGGCCGATCAGGGCGTCCTTGAAGGCGGGGAAGAGGGTGCCTAGCTGGAAGTCCATCCACTTGTCGGCGAGCGCCCGCTCGGCGGGGTCTTCGGGCCACAGGCTGCCGGACCCGTAACTTGCCGCGAGGTAGCGCACGATAGAGTTTGATTCCCAGAGCGTGAGATCCCCATCGGCGATAGTCGGCACGAGGCCGGTCGGGTTTCGCCGCAGGTACTCGTCATCATCGGTGCCCCCGAACTTGCCGCCGGCATCGTGACGCCTGTACGGAACCTCGAGCTCCTCGCAGCACCACAACACCTTCTGCACGTTGAACGAGTTCTTCCTGCCCCAGATTTCGAGCATCAGATCATCCTTTCCCGCGTTGCTCCCGGGGGCGCCCCATCACGCCCGTAGTCCGACAGGTCGATGGTAAGAAACATGAACGTGGTCCACGAGCATCCCTGCGACGCTCCGACGAGAACATGCTCAGGTCCGGGCGCGTCTGTCGCCGTCTCCCAACTCAGGGACGCCGGCGAACCATTCAGGACGCCACGTAGAGCGCACGAGGCTCCCCGGCGGTGCCCCGACCACCAGCACGGTGCTCCCCGGCTCCATCGCGGTAGCCCTGCGCCGCACCGCACGGTCGCGCACCGCGACGACGTCTCCCTGACGTAAATCTAGCGTCTCGCCTGCAAGCTCGAAGCGCACGGTGCCGGTCAGCACCAGGTACATCTCTTCCTGGCCGTCCTCGCCCGTCTCGTCGTGCGGGCCGATCAGCTCTTCGCCTCCCGCCGGTCCGACGAACACGTTGGTGCCGAAAGCGCCAAGCCGAAGCGCGTGCTGCAGCGGCAGCCACTCGATGTCCTCACGGCCTGGCACGCGCGGAAGATCGCCGAGCCCGACCACGGTCCAGCCGACCTCGCTCATCGCGCCATTCTCGCGGTACCCCGGCGGAAGCCCACCCGACAGCTCCTCTCTCCTCGGTAAGCGGTGATGGTAGCAAGATAGCAGGCCGGGCGCTACGGGTTCCCCCGCCGTAACGCCCGCCCGAACTCTTGCCTGGACCAGGCGTCAAAGGGCATGCTCATCGGTTAAGATAGCCTCGATTATGGACCGCGAGACGCCGAGGAAGTTTGCAACCACGCCGGGCACGCGAGACGTGTTGCCCCCGGAGTCAACGCGCCTGCTCGACGTGCAGGCCGAGATCAGGGACCGCTTCAGGATGTTCGGGTTCAGGGATGTGGTGACGCCTGCGCTGGAGTACTCCGAGGTGATAGAGGAGCACGGCCTGCGCGATGCGGCCTACAAGCTCTTTGACAGGGACAACCAGATGCTTCTGCTCAGGCCGGAGATGACCACCCCGATAGCCCGCCTCGTGGCCCAGCGCCTCGCCGGCACCCCCGAGCCGCACAAGCTCTCATATGTCCTGCCCGCCTACCGCCGCACGACCGTGGGCCGCGGGCAGAGCGCCGAACTCTACCAGGCCGGCGTGGAGGTGGTTGGCTCCGCAAGCCCCAGGGAAGATGCTGCCACCATCGCCTTGCTGGTCGATGTTCTGGAGAGCCTGGGCCTCCGCGCACCCTCCGATTTCGCCGTCGTGCTCGGCCAGTCGGCCTTCTACTCGGGCTATCTGCGCCACGTGGCCCCCCAGGCGGCCACCGCGGTAACCGCGGCCCTCGCGGCCAAGGACCTCGTCGCCGTGGACGCCCTCGCGCAGGACCTGCCCGAGAGCGTCGCCGAAGGTATCAGGGGCATACCACGCCTCGTAGGGTCCCCCACGGACGGCTCCGTCGTGGATAGGGCGGAACTTTTCGCGGTAGGTGAGGCCAGGCCGGCACTCGAGAACCTCAAGGAGATACTACGCCACCTGGAGGCGCACGGCGCGCTCGGCGCGGTCATCCTGGACCTCGGCCTGATCGGACGCCACGACTACTACACGGGCGCGATCTACGAAGCCTACGCCTCGGGGATGGGGTTCACCATCGCCAACGGGGGGCGTTACGATAACCTGCTCAGGCGCTTCGGCAAGGAGATGCCGGCAACCGGCTTCGCCATCTACCTGGAGAGGCTGCTCTCCGTGCTGCCCGAGCAGGAAGTTCCGCCCCTGCTCGTCCTCGTCGGGGGGGATACAGTGGGCGTCGAGAGCGCGGCCCGACTGCGCAGGGAGGGCGTTCCCGTCTTGCACGTGTCGGAGGATCTTCCGCCCGGGGCCGCCGAAGAGTACGCCAGAAGCGTCGAGGCGTCCTGGATCTGCTATCCCGCCAAGGGTGGGGTCAAGCTCGCCGGGGTGGACCAACGCGAAGAGTTCGGGTTCATGGATTTCCGGACCGTCGCAGAGACGGTGCTGTCTTGAGCGGCCTGCGCGTCGCCGTTCCGAAGGGCGCAATCTTCTCGGACGCCCTGTCGGCGCTGGAGGCGGCCGGCCTCCCCGCCGGGGCCGTACGGGAGAACGGGCGCAAGCTCGTCTACCGGGCCGCCGATTCCGAGTTCATCGTGAGCCGTCCCTCCGACGTGCCAGTCTTCGTGGAGTACGGGGCTGCGGACGTAGGCATAGTGGGCAAGGACGTGCTTGAGGAACATCGGTTCAACGTGGTGGAGTTGAGGGACCTCGGGACGGGATGGTGCCGCATGATCCTGGCCGCACCCGAGGACAGGGCCCATGACGTGCAAAGGGCCATCCGCCATGCCGAGGTCGTCAGGGTCGCGACCAAGTTCCCCGATACCGCCAGGCGCTACTTCGAGCGAATGGGCCGCCAGGCCGAGATCATCGAGCTGCACGGGTCCATAGAGCTCGCGCCCCTCGTCGGGCTCGCCGAGTGCATCGTGGACCTGACCGCCACGGGCACCACGCTGCGGGAGAATCACCTCGTGGAACTTGACCAGATCTCAACCTCCACGGCACGCCTGATCGCCAACCGCGGTGCCTACCGCCTGCGCCACCGGGAGATCTCCGCCCTCGCCGACGCCATGCAAGAGAGCGACGAGAACCCCGTTGGTTAGGAAGCTGGATGCCCGATCCCGAGCACCGCGCGAGGTCGTTGGCGAGCTTCGTCGTCCCGACGGCTTCCTGTCCGAGGGCATCAGGGTGGCGGCGCGCCGGATCGTGGAAGACGTGCGCGATAGGGGAGACGTGGCCCTCCTGGAGTACACCGAGCGCTTCGACGGCGTCGGGCTACAGCAGATCCGGGTTCCCCAGGCGGAGATAGATCTGGCAACAGAGTCCCTTCCTTCGGATCTCAGGGAGAGCTTCCTGGTGGCCATCGAGAACGTACGAGCCTTCCACCGGCGTGAGATGGACCGCTCCTGGGAGCGGAGCCGGGGCGGGGCCACGGTCGGCCAGCGTGTGCGCCCGATCCGGCGTGCCGGCCTCTACATACCGGGGGGGCACGCCGCCTACCCGAGCACGCTCGTGATGTCCGCCGTCCCAGCCGGGGTGGTGGGGGTGGGGGAGATACGGGTATGTACCCCGCCTGGCC
>DASUPX010000021.1:0-14926 GCA_036280905.1 Rubrobacter sp.
ATAACCGAGTTCGGGGCCATGAAGCTCGTGCGTGGGGAGGTGGTGGACCAGTTCTCCACGCTCGTGAACCCGGAGAGGCCCATAGACCCCTTCGTGGTGCGCCTGACCGGCATAACGGACCGGATGGTCGCTGATGCTCCCACCATAGGCGAGGTGATGCCTCGCTTCGAGGAGTTCGTCGAGGGATGCGTCCTTGTCGGGCATAACGTTCAGTTCGACTGCTCTTTCGTCACCGCCGCGAGGGACGGGGTCAAGCTCCCCAACGAGGTACTAGACACCCTGAAGCTCGCCCGCTGCCTGGTGCCAGGCTTGAAGCGCTACCGTCTCAGCGCGCTCGTCTCCCACTTCGGGGTGCGCCAGACGCCGAACCACAGGGCGCTCGCCGACGCCGCGGCGACCACCGAGGTGTTCAAGAGGCTGCTCAAGCTCCTGCGCTCCGCCGGCATGGGCAGCGTGGGAGACGCCGCCGCCCTGCGCGGCGGGGGGGGGCGCATCAAACCGCAGAAGCAGCACCTCGCGAGCGGGCTCCCGAATACGCCGGGCGTCTACTACTTTGTGGACAAGCATGGCACCACGCTCTACGTCGGCAAGGCCAAAGACCTCAAGGCGCGCGTCAGGACCTACTTCAACGGCGGGGACGGGCGCCGCAAGGTCGGGCGCCTCGTGGAGGAGGTGGCCGAGGTGCGCATCAGGGAGACAGAGAGCGAGCTTCACGCCCTCATCCTGGAGGCGAGGGAGATAAAGCGCCTGCTCCCACGCTTCAACTCGGCTGGCAGGGGAGACAAGGCGAGCTGGTACATCAGGCTCGACACAAACGAGGCCTACCCTGTTCCCGAGCGGGTCTCCGAGAACGTTCCCGATGAGGGTCTCATCCATCTCGGTCCCTTCAGGAGCGCCGGCACCCTGGACACCTGCGTGGAGGCGCTGGGCAGGATCTTCCCGCTCAAGAGATGCTCGGGTGAAAGCGGGGCCTGCTTCTACGGCCAGATGGGCCGCTGCGCGCCGTGCATGGGCATGGGCGAGGAGGAGTACCGTCGTGAGGTCGTTGATGAGGTCGTGGCCCTGCTGCGTGGCGAGGGGGGCGAGGATCACCTCAGGGCACTCGTCGCGGAGCGGCAGCGGCTGGCGGCGGATCTCGAGTTCGAGGCGGCTGCCAGGCTCAGGGACCTGATCACCGGCATCGAGCGGGTGAGGTTGTCCAGGGCCGTGGTCAGCGCCGATGGGGTGCAGGCCGTCGTCGCCCCTTCCACAGAGCCCGGTATGATCGAGGTCTTCGTCCTGCGGTCCGGGCGCCTGATCTCACACCGCGGCTTCGAGCCAGAAGATGAGAAGGGCCTGACGAGGTTCGCCAGCGAGGTTCTGGCCAGGCCTGCGCCGAACGGGTCGGCACCAGGCAAGGAGGGGTCCAACGAGGCGAGGATCGTCGCCGCCTACCTCAGGCGTCGCTCGACGGTGGTCGAGGCCGTGCAGTTGAGGGAGGCGGGGGACCTTCTGAAGGTGGCCGGGAGCGTGGCCGAGGCCGCGGGAGAGGGCGCCACGTCGCTGGCGTAGGAGCCCGCGTTGCAGGGGGGCTACCCGCCCCATCATGCTAGAATAAGGGCATGCAGTCGTTTGCTCCTCCAGAAGAGAAGAAGGTCTAGCAGGGTATGGTGCAGGATCTACAGGGCGTAACCCGCAAGATCCTCCTCGTCGACGACGAGCCTTCGCTCCAGAAGATGCTCACGCACGCCCTGGAGCGCGAGGGTTTCCAGGTACAGGTCGCGGGCGACGGTGAGGCCGCCCTGGAGGCGTTCAAATCTTACGAGCCGCACCTGATCGTGCTCGACATCATGCTCCCCAAACTGGACGGCACGGAGGTCATAAGGAGGATCCGGTCCCAGAGCGACGTGCCCGTAATAATGCTGACCGCCCGCGACGATGAGATAGACAGGGTCGTGGGCCTCGAGCTCGGCGCCGATGACTATGTCACCAAGCCCTTCGCCGTGAGGGAGCTCGTGGCGCGCGTGCGGGCGATCATGCGCCGCGCCGCGGTACCCGCGGGTCAACGCCCCGACGAGCTGACCTACGACAGGCTCAGGATCAACCTCCCCAGCCGCAGGGTGTCGGCGGACGGCGAGGAGGTGGACCTCACCTACACGGAGTTCGAGCTCCTGGTGACGCTTGCCTCCAGCCCCGGCAGGGTGTTCTCGCGCAGCGCTCTTCTGCGCCGCGTGTGGGGCGACGAGTTCCGAGACGAACGCACGGTGGACGTCCACATCCGCCACCTCCGCGAGAAGATAGAACGCGACCCGAGAAACCCCGAGTTCATCCACACCGCGCGGGGTGTCGGATATGTTTTCCGCTAGGAAGCGAGCAGAGGGCCGAGACCCCGCCCCCAACCCCTGGCACAAGGCCAGGAAGCTGCTCGCCCGCAAGGACTCCTTCAAACTTCGCGTCAGCATGCGCATCTGGCTTACGGCCCTCTTCGTGCTTGTTACCGCCTTCGCCGCGGTGACGGCCTACCAGATCGTTCATCCCATCCTCCGCGAGACCCTGGAACGTTCGAGCGCCGCCGCCTTCAACCAGGTCGGGGTCCAGTTCGAAGAGCAGGTGCAGCGGCTGAACGAGCAGGGCGAGGGACTCAACGAACAGCGCATCAGCGCGTTCGCCCGCTCCCACGGGCTGCAGTGGGGCATAGTGGACAAAGACGGCAGCCAGGTACAGGGTGGGAACCTGGACGATTGGGGCGTCGGGACGGTGGAGCGCGCCTTCGAGGAGCCAAGGAGACCGGTAGGCGGAAAAGAACCTATCAAGACGGGCCGCTACAAGGGCCAGCAGCGGGCAACCTACGCCTATCCCATCGACGTGAAAGTCGAGGGGAAGGACGAGTACCAGCCCAGGGCCGTGGTCTTCGTCAAGTACTACACCCAGAGCGACATCGAGAACGTGCAGTCGGCGCTCAACAACATCGAACGGTTGGCCCTGCTCGCCGGCGCGCTCGCGCTCCTTATCGCGGGGTTCGCGGGTTACTTCGCAGCCGTATTGATCTCCCGCCGCATCAGCCGCCTCGGGCTGGCCGCCGAGAACCTGGCGGCGGGCCACTTCGACGAGAGGATCACCTCCAGCGTGGAAGACGAGGTGGGCTCCCTCGGCGAGACGTTCAACGCCATGGCCGTCTCCCTCAAAGGTGCCTTCGGGCAGATAGAGCAGGAGAAGGAACGCGGAAGCGCGATCCTGAACGGCATGACCGACGCCGTGATCGGCGTGAACAGGGAGCTGGAGCCTGTCTTCCTTAACCCCCGCGCGAAGAGGTTGCTCGAGTCCTCCGACCACGACTTCCACAACCGCCTGCAGGAGGTGCTGGCAAAGACCCGTTACAGCGGTCCGGTTACCGACCCGGCAGCCGAGACAGGAGACCGCCTGATCGAGATTCGGGCAGCCCCCCTGGAGGACGGGGCTCTGGCCATCCTGCGCGACGTCACGGAAGACCTACACATGCAGCGCGTGAAGGCCGAGTTCATAGCCAACGCCTCCCACGAGCTGAAGACGCCCCTGACGGCCCTCTCGGGCTACCTAGAGATGCTGGAGGACGAAGAGGACGAACGGGTCAGGGCGGAGTTCCTTACCGATATGCGCGTTCAGACCGAGCGCCTGCAGAACCTGGCGCGCACCCTGCTCGACCTCTCCCGCCTGGATGCCAATGCCGTGACCTTCCGCACCGAGGAGGTGGACCTCGAAGATCTCCTCTACGGGGTGCGCAGGGATTTCGGCTACACAGGCCGCGACTTGAACATCAGCGCCGACCCGGACCTGCCCCTCGTGCTGACGGACCCGAACCAGCTGCACCGGGCAATCGCCATCCTCGTCGATAACGCCCTGAAGTACTCCGACGACCACTCGCCCGTCGACTTACGGCTCTACCGCCAGGACGGACGAGCGGCCATCAGCGTCGCCGACCGCGGCTGCGGGATACCGGAACGCGAGATCCCACATATCTTCGACCGCTTCTACCGGGCCCAGGGTTCTTCCCGCGCCGACGGCACCGGCCTGGGACTAGCCCTGGCACACGAGATCACCGACCACCTCGGCGGCGCCATCGAGGTCATGAGCAGGCCCAGCACGGGAAGCACCTTTACCTTACTCCTCCCCATGACCTCCAACCCTCCCACCTCCAACGACAGCCGCCACCCCGGGTCTCCCGTACCGAACCAGGGCAACGATCGCCGCCCCGTCGGGAGAGAGCGCCAGGCAAGGGGCATCAGGTGATCCTGCTGAAGCCTGAAAAACGTAGCCTCTAGCCTCCGACTCCCGAACGAGCCATCCCGTTCGAGAACCGCTTTATATAGCTACCCCGGCGGTGAGTCTCAACCTGAGGTTTAAATTACACTTCGGCAATTCTGATATAGAATACATACAGGGCAGCGCGGCATCCGTAGATTCTCCCCCCTCCCTACGGGCCGCGTTGCCCCGTTTCGCATCAAGCTCCGGCTTCGCCTCCGCTTGTCAGCACGTTACGGCCCTTCGGGCCTGCACTTGTCAGCACGCTCCAGCCTGGCGGCTGTCGCTTGTCGGCAACGCTTCGCCCGGCTCCGCCTGGGCTCGCTTTCAGCTAGATCCCGCTTCGGCCTGCACCCTTCCGCTCTGAAGATTCGCTGCCCGGGAAAGCCCTATATGTCGAAGCCACCGTTACGAATCGAGACGACCAGCCGAAAGCGAGGCGAAGCCGGAGCGTGCTCAGAAGCCTACTGGTGGCAGTCCGAAGAAGTTCAGGATGGGGGCTACGGGTGCCAGAAGGATGTTGAAGATAGGGAGGTTGGTGACGAAGGAGACCAGGATCAGGCCGAGCAGAATTATTGGCCCGTACTGGTTCATGAAGAACACGAAGCCGTCCAGGGCTCGGGGCAGGAATGGGAAGAGTATCTTCGAGCCGTCGAGCGGGGGAATTGGGATCAGGTTGAACACAAAGAGCAGGGCGTTGGTAAAGGCGGCCATGAGGACGAGGATGTACAGGTAGCCGGCATCCTGGAAGGGTGGCAGCAGGTACAGGGCGGCGCAGATGGCCACGATCACGAGGTTGGATACGGGTCCGGCGAGGGCGACGGCCACCGGCCCGAACACCCCTCCCCTGAGTTTGGAGGGCACCACCGGCGTCGGTTTGCCCCATCCGAAGCCCGCCATCAGGAGCATCAGGCTCCCCATCACGTCGAGATGTGAGATGGGATTGAGGGTCACCCTTCCTTCACGGTAAGCGGTATCGTCCCCAAGCAGATAAGCCGAAGCCGCGTGGGAAGCCTCGTGGACCGTGATCCCCACGACCAGCCCCAGCAAGAATGCCACGGCAACAGAGGGTTGCGACTGAAAAAGAAACAAAAACATTACGACATGATACACGCTTCGGCCCGCGGGCTACGCCGCACGCTTCGGCCAACGCCTCCGCTTGTCAGCACGCTCCAGCCTTGCGGCTGTCGCCTCGCTTTCGGCTGATCGTCTCGATTCGCATCGGTGGCTTCGTCTACCCACCTTTTCCGGGTATCGAGTCTTTAGAGGGGTAGGGTGCGGGCCGCAGAGACATCTGGCTGAAAGCGAGCCTGGCGAAGCCGGGCGAAGAGTTGCTGACAAGCAAGGGCGTTAGCCCGAGCGCGCTGACAAACGGAGGCCCGGAGGGCCGTAGTGTGCTGACAAGCGGAGGCCGAAGGCCGAAGCGTGCTGCGAGGGCGTTAGCCCGAGGCCGGCTCGCCTCAGCCGCTTACGCTGACGGTGACGTGGTTGCCGGTGTCGTGGGTGTAGGAGGAGAGCTGGGGGTCAAGGACCTGGGCCGAGTCGGCCACCGTGCCAAGCTCGGTTATGCCGGCGGTGACGTCGTCGTTGACGCCGGCGTTGCCGTCGCTCTGCACGAGCGAGACGTTGACGCGGACGTTCGGGTTGGCGTCTGGCTTTATCTCCACGACGTTGGCATCGTCGACCATGGGGTCGGGACGGATGGCCGTGACGGTGCCCGTCACGGGGGCGTAGACGGTGGTGCCCGTGGGTGCCCCGACGTCGAGGGCGCCGGTCTGGGGTCCCTCCCTTCCCGAAGCGTCCATCACGTAGTAGTTGATCTGCTCCGGCGTCTCCCCCCTGGAGAAGAGGCCGACCAGCGCGTTGGCCGAGAGGTTCTTGCCCCGGGGCTCCATCGCGATGATGCTCTCACCCTCTGCATGGTAGCCGAGCCCGCTCAGGCTCGCGGGGCGGATTGGGGTGGAGATTCCCACGCCCGAGGCCTCAGCCAGAACCGTGTCGGGACCGGCGTTGTTCGGGTCGATTGGGACGGCCCCGTCGCCGGTGTCCGAGGCGCTGGTCTGGACGAACACGGCGAGGATCAGCGTGAGAGCGCCGAGCGTCAGCAGCAGGGCAGCAAGGAGGCGCCTCTTCTTGTAGACCTCGCCCCGCTTCGCCTTTCTAGCTTCGCGTAGCTCGACGAAGTTGCCGGCGGGACTTCCCGCACGACCGTTGGTCGATCCCGGATGCGAAGGCTTCCTGGGAGTACGCTTGCGCCCGGGCTTTCCCATCCGCTCCCCAACATGTTGGGTTCTCTCTGCGTCCAACCCTCTCATACTGGGCGAGGATTATACAGAGGGGTACCCGAGGTGTAAACTCGCGCACCGTACTGTCGCATGCTGGTATATTTTGTATCGTAGAGCTCGGATCGGAGCGGGGTTGCCCACCAGAAAACTGGTCGTATCAACGTACCTGCAGTACATCGCGCTTGCCCTAGGCGTAGTACTCCTGGTGGCCTTCGTGCGCCAGGTCGGCGGCGTGTTGCTTACCTTCCTGGCCGCTGGCGTCCTCGCCTACGTCCTGAACCCGATCGTGCGTCGCCTCGAAGAGATGCGTGTCCCGCGGATCATAGCCGTCCTCGGGGTGTTCGTGGTCCTGTTCCTGGTCGTCGGGGTGACCTTGCTCCTGATCATCGTCCCCTCGATAGGCCAGGTGCAGATCATAATCCGTAGTCCGCAGGACCTCGTAGATCAGGCCGTCGCGCTGCTTAACCGGGTCCAGGACATCCCGTACGTCGGCCGGTACGTGGGAGAGCTGAACCAGGACCGGATCCTGCAGCTCGTGCAGGACAACGCCCCGTCGGCCCAACAGGTGGCGAACGTGACCACGGGCGTGATCGGCGGGGTGTTCGGGGTCTTCGGGACCATCTTCAACCTCTTTCTGATGGTGCTGATCTCCATCTACCTGCTGCTGGAGCGGGAGAAGATCACCGGCGCGATGCTCAACACCATCCCGGAGACGGTACGCGACCAGAGCCTGGAGCTCTTCCACGCGGTGGAGGGGTCCCTGATCAGGTACCTGAGGGGACAGCTGCTCCTCTGCGCGATCATGGGCGTCCTGGGATGGGCCATCATGTTCTTTACCGTGGGAGAGTACGCCCTCGCCGTGGGGGCCTGGGTGGCGGCCACGGAGCTGATCCCCGTGCTCGGGGCTTTCCTGGGGGCCATCCCGGCGGTCGCCATAGCGCTGTTCGTCCCCCAGGGCGGGTTCTTCGAGGCCGTGCTGGTGGCCTTCTTGTTCCTGATCGCCCAGCAGCTCGAGGGCAACCTGCTCGTGCCGAGGATACAGGGCGGCTCGGTTGGCGTTCACCCGCTCGTAGTACTCTTCGCGACGCTAGCTGGTACTGCCCTATACGGGATACTTGGCGCGATCTTCGCGGTCCCCTTGGTCGCCATCATCGCCGCGACGATCCGCTACCTGCGGGGGACCCTGCTCTACGAGCGCTGGGATAAACCGCCGGTGAGGGCCGCCGAACCAGAGCAGGATGGACAGGTAAGGGCCTCACCCTCGATGGCGGCCGGCACCGAGGATGAGGCGGAACAGGCACGGTGACCATTCCCCACCAGGAACCGGACAAGCCTACTTTCAGGGAGGCGTCCAGGGGGGCGCTTCTCTTCCTGCTGCGTCCGCTCGTCAGGTGGCTCTCCGTGATGCGCGTGCGCCCGGATACGCTCACGGTCGTGGGATGGACCCTGGCGCTGTGCGCCGCCGTCCTGTTCGGCCTCGGCCACGCGAGGGTCGCCGGCCTGGTGATGCTCACGGGGGGCGTTTTCGATGCGCTCGACGGCGCCGTCGCCCGCGAGACGAACCGGATGACCTCCTTCGGGGCCTTCCTCGACTCGACCCTGGACAGGATCTCCGAAGCCGCCGTGTTCGTAGGCCTGATCTTCTTCTACGCTGGCGCTGACCGTCCCTACGAAACCCTGATCGCCGCCGTCGCGATGACGTTCTCGCTCCTTACCTCTTATACTCGTGCCCGCGCGGAGGGCCTGAACATCAGCTGTGAGGTCGGCCTGCTGGAACGCGCGGGGAGGGTCATGATCCTCTCGGTGTGCTCTATCGCCGGCCTACCCACCGTGGGCCTCGTCCTCGTCGCCGCGGGGGCCGTCGTCACCACGACCCAGCGTATCCTTCACGTCCGGAGCGCGACCCGCGACTAGGAACCCCCGCCAACAGCGCGACGCAGCCTCCGACTACGGGGAGAAAGCGTCCTTCGAGATCTCCCGCCTATCCAGGGAGATGAAGGAGAAGGGATTCCCAGCCCCGCTCGGCGACCCCACATCGGGCATCATGCTCGTGCTGGAACTACCAGCAGGACCCCGCCACCTGGAAGCCCTGCAGAGGAGCCTGCAGGCCGTCGGGCTACCGGAAGCTTACGTGACCTACGAATCGACCGGCCTGCTCGCCACGGAGATACCGGCCGTGCAACCCCAGGTCCTGGTGGCAGTGGGTCCCGGCGCCGCCCGGGATATCGACGCCGTCGATTACCCCCTGGCGCGGCAGACGTTCTCCGAAGCACAACCAGGGGTCTGGTTCCCCTGGTCCAGGGGGACCGCAGGCCTTACCCTCCCCGCTATAGCCCCGGCCCTGCACGACGATGCTGCCAAACGCCGCTTCTGGCGCACCTTCCTCTCGCTCAGAACCGTAAGCCAGTAGCGGGCCGCGGCCACCATGCCATGACGGACCGTCGGCCGTCCGCTAGAGACCAGACCGCTTCGAGACACAAACGTACACGTTGTGGTGCGTAAGGTCGCCTGTACCATATGTGACCTTTCGGCACCGTTACGTACATTAAGTTTTGTTAAGATTGTATTTCGTGCGGGAAACACAGATTCCCGATATTTAAGCCCCTTTTAGCAGGAAGGGGGAGTTTTGATGGTCTGGGGACGTATTGCGTCGGGTGAAACGTTCTCCTAGAGTGCCGGCCTTAGGAGGGGGGATTCTCTTCTAACAGATCCCCTGAAAAGTTCATATAGCTTACAGAAAGGAGCCTGGGCCCATGCCTAGAAGGGCGAGTCTGTTCGTATTTCTTGGTTTCGCTGTTTCGCTCGTGCTCGTGACGGGCCTCTCGGCGGGGGCTCAGTCCGACGGCATCAGGTCCAAGAAGGCCGACGTTAGCGCTGCCCAGGACCGTTTGATGGAGATCCGAATCGAGGCGAGTGCGGCGGAGGCTTCGTACAACAACGCGTTGTACGAGATGAACCAGTTGAATGGTCAGATCTCCCGGGCCGAGGACGATCTCGACGAGTCCAGGAAGCGTTTCAAGGCAGCCAAGAAGAGCCTGGAGGAGCGGGCCGCGCTGGTCTACAAGAGCCAGAACGTGGCCTTCATGGACGTTCTGGTCGGGGTGGACAGCTTCTCGGAGTTCGCGTCGAGGCTAGATCTCTGGGTCAGGCTTCTCGGCCAGGAGCGGGCCGATTTCGTGAAGGTCCGCGAGGCCAAGGAGGATCTCCTGGAGCGCAAGGACAGGCTGGACGCCGAGCACGAGCAGAGGCTCGCCGCCGTGGCGAGGGCGATGGATCAGCAGAAGAAGGCCGAGAAGGCAGCAAATCAGGCCGAAGCATATCTGGACTCGCTAAACGCCGATCTGCGGGCGTCGATAGAGGAAGCCCAGACCCGGCGCGCGGAGCAGGCTCAGGCCGCCGCAGCGGCGATCGAGGAGCCGGCGTCCGGGAAGGACAAGCCAGCCCCCAGGCCCGTGCCTGTCCCCGAGGTCCAGCCGGAGCCCATACCCGAGGTGGAGGCGTCGCAGATCAAGCAGGTACCCGTTCCAAAGCCCGACCTGACTTCCGAGCGTGCCGCCGCTGACCGCCAGGCCGCCGCGCAAGCTGCCGCCGAGGAGGCACAGCGTCTCGCCGAGCAGCGGGCCGCCGATCGTAAGGCGGCCAGGGAGGCCGCTGAGCAGGCCGCTGAGGAGCAGCAGGCCGCCGAACAGGCCGCCAGGCTGGCCCAGCAGCGGGCCGCCAGGCAGGAAGCCAGGGAAGAGGCCAGGAGGCAGGCCGAACTCGCTGCCCAGCAGGCCGCCGAACGCCGCGCCGCCGAGCGTGCCGCCGAGCGTGCCGCCGAGCGTGCCGCCGAGCGTGCCGCTATAGAGGAGGCCGCGGCTGAGCAGGCCGCAGCCGAGCGTGCCGCCGCCAGGCGTGCCGCCGAACGCCGCGCGGACAGGCAGGCTGCAAGGGAGGCGGAGCTGGCCGCCGAAGCGAGCGCGAGCGCCGCCGCTGCGGAGAGGGCCGACGAGCGGGCAGCCGAGCGTGCCGCCGAGCAGGCAGCTGAGCGTGCCGCTGAGCAGGCAGCTGAGCGTGCCGCTGAGCAGGCAGCCGAGCGTGCCGCCGAAGCGAGCGCGAGCGCCGCTGCCGCGGAGGAGGACGCCGAGCGTGACGCCAGGCGGGAAGCGAAGGCGGCAGAGGCGAGTGCGTCTGCCAGCGCGTCCGCCAGCGCATCTGCCAGCGCATCTTCCCAGGACGAGGATAACTCGGGGGGTGGCGGCGGGAACCAGGCTTCTGCCTCCTCCTCTGCCAGCGCCTCAGCCTCGGCCGCCCCAGGTGGCGGCGGGTCCAGCGCCCTGGGCAACGACGTTCTGGCCGTGGCCCAGGAGCATCTGGGGACGCCTTACGTTCTCTCGACGCCGGGGCCCTGCGAGGCCTTCGTGGCGGAGGACTGCTCCTGCTTCACCATGCTCGTCTACCAGGAGTTCGGCATCGCCCTTCCCGACTCGCCCGGCGGGCAGATGGGCTACGGTGTACCTGTCGCCGGGGCACCACAGGCCGGGGACCTTCTGTTCTGGAGCGAGGACGGCAGCGGGTACATTACCCACGTGGGCATAGCCATGGGCGACGGAACCACGATACACGCCTCGAGCTACGCGGGCGAGGTGACCATCACCAGCATCAACTACATAAGCGGCTACGTGGGGGCCAGAAGGCTCCTCTAGAAGGCTGCTCGCACCCGCGAACCCGAGGGGCCCCAGACGGGGCCCCTCCTTCCGTCTGGGGCCGTTTCTCTGATGAAGGGATCTGGTACTTTACCGGGCGAATCTGAGGGAATCCCGTCTGGCGTCTGACGTCCTCCCGGGCCAGGCCGCGCAGACGCCGGGTTAGCGTCGTATACATCTGGGTAAGAAGTTTCGCGTTGTTGGAAAGAGGCGCTTCCGCCAAGCTATCTCATCGGTTTGCGTGAGGGAGCCAGATGACCGAGAGGTCCGATGGAGCGTGAAACAGCCAAGGCGACGGAAGAGGGGAGCGAGTTCTCGGCTCCCATTGCGCTGACCCTGCCGAGCAGCCCCGAGTACGTGTTGCTCGCCAGGCTCGTGATGGGACAGGCTGGACGCCTGGCCGGCCTCGAGCCAGAGGAGATCTACGATCTCAAGCTGGCCGTTACCGAGGCGGTGACGAACGTGATCCGTCACGCCTCCGTGAAGAATTACGAGATCGAGTACAGGATCCTCCCTTCCGGTGTAGAGGTAAGCGTCACGGATGACGGCGGCGGCTTCAGCGTCGCCGACCTTACGGGCGAGCCCGACGAGCATGGCGGTTTCGGCCTTGCCGTGATCCGCAACCTCGTCGACGAGCTGGTGCTCGACTCGACTAGGGGAGGGGGGACACGGTTGAAGATGATCCGGCGCGCGGGCACCCCCGCGGATGCCGGCTGAGAAAATTCCAGAACTTGCGCTGTTTTGAGCCTGATCCGGTTGATTCTTCAGTCGACGTTAATATACAGTTAACCAAATAGGTTAATGTTGGAACCTGACGCCGAAAGATACCAGAGGATGGACAGTGCAGCAGCGTGTAAACCCAGGCAACAAATCGCTCTCCGATTATCGCAGCATCATACGTCGTGAGCTGTACGATGAGGTAGTAACGCTCGGGGAGCGTCTGAGAGGCAAGCGTGTCCTGCACGTCAGCGCGACGAGCTTCGGCGGCGGGGTCGCGGAGATTCTGTACACGATGGTGCCCCTGATGCGGGACGTTGGAATCGACGCCGAGTGGGACATCATGTTCGGCTCGGAGCCGTTCTTCAACGTCACCAAGAGTTTCCACAACGCCCTGCAGGGCGCGGAGTACGAGCTCACGGTCGAGGACCGGGCTATCTTCGAGGAGTACAACCGCATGTCGGCCGAGGCTATGCAGAAGGCGGGCGAGGAGTGGGATATCGTGCTCGTGCACGACCCGCAGCCGGCGCTGCTCAAGCATTTCACAGGTGGCCTCTCGCCCGAGACCAAATGGATCTGGCGCTGCCACCCCGACCTCTCGACGCCCAACCGCGAGGTCTCCGACTACCTGGTGCCCCACATCGCTGACTACGGCGCCCAGGTCTACACCATGCAGGAGTACACCCCGCCGGACGTTCACCTGCCTGGCCTGACTTTGATACCGCCTGCCATAGACCCACTCTCGCCCAAGAACATGGCCCTGAGCGCCGAGGACTCCCGC
The DNA here is from genome assembly GCA_036280905.1 of Rubrobacter sp. Lineage (GTDB taxonomy): Bacteria > Actinomycetota > Rubrobacteria > Rubrobacterales > Rubrobacteraceae > Rubrobacter_D. The sequence continues at coordinate 12,726 of DASUPX010000021.1, forward strand.
TACATCGTGAACCAGTTTGGCGTGGATGTGGAGAGGCCCTTCATTGTTCAGGTGTCGCGCTTCGACCCCTGGAAGGACCCGCTCGGCGTGATAGACGCCTACAGGATGGTCAAGGAGCAGGTCCCCGAGGTCCAGCTGGTCCTCATAGGCTCGATGGCCCACGACGACCCGGAGGGCTGGGACTACTGGTACAAGACGGTCAATTACGCCGACGGCGACAGGGACATCTTCCTGTTCTCCAACCTCACCAACGTGGGGGCGATCGAGGTCAACGCCTTCCAGTCCATAGCGGACGTGGTGATCCAGAAGTCCATCCGCGAGGGCTTCGGGCTGGTAATCAGCGAGGCCCTGTGGAAGGCTAGGCCGCTGGTGGCGGCGAGGGTGGGCGGCATCCCCATGCAGGTGGACGGCGGGGGCGGCATCCTTATAGACACCATCCCCGAGGCTGCTGATGCCTGCGTCAAGATCCTGAAGGACCCCGAGTTCGCCCGCCAGATGGGTCGTCTGGGCAAGGAGCACGTGCGGGACAATTACCTGAGCCCGCGTGAGCTGCGCGACCACCTCCTTCTCTTCGCCCAACTGCTGGGGGTGTAAGCAGTAGGCGTAAGAGGGGGGACACCTTGAGCGAAGGCGGGAGTACCATCGTGACCTCGAACTGGGGACCCGTTACGTTCCTCCGGAACGAGTCGGGTGGGCGTGAGCGTTCCACGGGGAGAACGCCGTCCGGGGCGCCTCGGCTGAGGCGGTCGCGTCCGACTTCACAGAGGACCAGGTCGAGTCGTATCGGGAGCAGCATGGGTAACCTCTGATGCGCGTCTTCTTGCTGGTCGCGGCCGTGACGGTCGGGGTTGCGAACGCGACCCTCTACAGCTTTATCGGCAACAACACCTTCGACAACCTTTTCGAGTGGCAACGCGATCCCTGGTCCCTCTACATGCTGTACGCGTTCACCGCCATCTTCGTGGGGCTCCTGGCCTCGGGCACGCTTCTGAGGTTCGCCGAAGGAGTCTTGCGCGATACCTTCTTCGCCCGCTACGGCCTTATGGTACTTACTATCTGCGTCGGGGGCGCGGTGCTGGCCGTCTTCCTGACCACCGTAAGCTTTATGTTCGACCCTGCCGCGGTCGTCCCGACCCGGATCTTCCAAACACTCTACACCCTGGGCATGGTGATGGTCCCAGGAGCCATACTCGGGGCCACTGAAGGCGTCGTGCTGGCCTTCCCCCTGGCATGGATGCTAGGCTTCTTCAAGAAGCCCTAGCACCTCGCCTACGCCCTCCACAACGATGTCTGCCTCGGGGTTCTTATCTCAGGGGGGCCTTCTTCGCTTGATACGCCTATGCGCGGGATATCCCTCAGTCGTCCTTCATCGCGCAGGTTTTCCAGCTCGCGGAAGGCGTCGAGGTCCGTGGTGTCATCGCCGAGGAACATGGCCCTCTCGGGGCGGTATTCTTCGACCACGCCACGACCGACCGTGACCTCTAGCCCCAGACGTCTACGAAGGCACCCTGGGGAGCTAGCTCCACACGCGCCAGGTTCTCCAGTTCCTGAACCTTCTCCAGATAGGGAAAGGCCTCGGGGATCATCCTGACCTCGCCGTCGCGCAGAACCTCGAACCCGTGGTTGCCGGAGTACACGATGACTTCGTGTCCAATCAGCTTCAGGGCTTCATCGGGCTTACGCCCGGTTACGGCGGCTACCAGCAAGAATCGATCGCTCAGACGCCGGAGCAAGTCTCTCAGCTTCGGGGTACCTCGGAGGTGTCTGGCCTCGGCATGATGGGGGCGAGCGTGCCGTCTATATCCGTGAGTATGGCAACCGAGCCGGGCCTCTCGCCCCAGGTTCTCAGACGGTCTCGCGGGAGCCTCTAGTGTCTCGCACAGTCGCGCGTGAGGCGTGTGCGGAAGCCTCCGGTAGGCAAATCAGGGATGAGGGGGGCTTTTGTGTTGCTGGCCTGCGGAGGCCCGGGTCACATACCGTTCTCTCGGCGGCCCTGGGCCCTGGCGCGCAGGTCTTCGGTGTCGATCTCACCGTCCAGGTACTTGCCGATAAAGTAGCCCACGATACCGAAGAGCACGACGACGAGGGTCTGGGTAAAGCCGATCAGGTACATCGAGAACAGGGCCAACGACCCGATCACGGCTCCCCACTGTTTGTTGGTCCAGGTGGCCATTTGCTGCCTTCCTTTCGCTAAGTAGCGG
>DASUPX010000022.1:0-18756 GCA_036280905.1 Rubrobacter sp.
TCGCCGAGGTCAACGTAGGAGCGGACCTTATCCCGGTGAGAGTCCCGGATCACGGGCGTCAGCTCCGAGCCTTCTTCACTTCCGGGACCGACCTTCATGGAGTTGGCGGCCTGCTTGAGCCTTTCGACTATCTCGTCCCCCACATCCCCCACAGCCACGAGAACGCTGCCTGCGAGGCACCGCTCGCCCGCGTTGCCGTAGGCGGAGGAGACGATGTTTGGCACGGCCTGATCAAGAATCGCATCTGGCATCACGATCATGGAGTTCTTGGCGCCGGCAAGCGCCTGCACCCGCTTGCCGTGGGCAGAGCCCAACCTGTAGACGTGCTCGGCCACGGGCTGGGAGCCTACAAAGGAGACGGCCTCGATACCGGGATGCTCCAGAATGCCGTCCACGGTCTCCCTGGCCCCGTTGACGATGTTGAAGACCCCGTCGGGGAGGCCGGCCTCGGAGAGAAGCTCTCCCAGCCTGACGGCGCACAGGGGCGTCCTCTCCGAGGGCTTGAGGATGTAGGCGTTGCCCGCGCCTATGGCCACGGGGAGGGTCCACAGGGGCACCATGCAGGGAAAGTTGAACGGGGTTATGGCGGCGACTACCCCGAGCGGATAGCGCCAGGAGGAGTTATCTATCCCCCTCGCCACCTCCCTGACCGTCTCGCCCATCATCAGGGTGGGCATCCCGCAGGCGAACTCCACGACCTCGATGCCGCGCCTGACCTCGCCGCCGGCGTCCCTGGCGTCCTTGCCGTTCTCCAGGGTTACGAGGTCCCTGAGCTCCTCGAAGTGCTCCTCCAGGAGGGCCTTGAAGCGGAAGAGTATCCTGGCCCTCTCCACGACGGGCGTCGCGGCCCAGCCGGGAAACGCCGCCTTAGCCTGCTCTACGGCTCGGTCTACGTCCTCCCTGGTGGAGAGGGGCGTCTCGGCGACGACCTCTCCCGTGGCCGGGTTGTAGACCGGTTCGACGTCACGGCCGTCCTTCTCCTCCCAGGTTCCCCCGATGAGGTTTCTTACCTGTAGGCTCTTCTCTTCAGCCTGCATCCTGTCCTCCTTGCTTGCCCTGCTTGCCGAACGCTTCCAGGTTCTTGCGGTAGAGGTCGAACGGAGCGTTCATCAGGTCGGCGTAGGATCTGGTCGCCTCGCTGAGCATCGCCTGGAACGCCTCCAACTGCCGCTCCGAGCCCTCCATCAGGCTGCGGGCGACCTCCTGGCTGCCCTGCATCCCATCCCTCAGCTCGGAGGTTACATCACCGAAGAACCCCTGCACCAGCTTCGTGCTGTTCTCCTGCAGTGCGGTGTTGCGTTCGATCACCTCTTTGTACGACTCCAGGCTCTCGGCGAGGGCGCGGCTCGTGCGCTCCTGGCTCTTTATGGCCTCCTCGACGGCCCTGGTGTGGCTCTCCATCGCCCTGGTCAGCGCCCGGTTTGCCTCGGCCTGGCTCTCGAGCAGGCCTGTAACGCTATCGACCCAGCCCTGGGCGAGCTGGACGTTCCTTTGCTGGGCGTCGACGGCGTTGCGGACCACCTCCCTGTAGGGCTCGCCGAAAGCCTCCGTCAACCGTCTCGCCGCCTCGGGTCCACCCTCAGACACTCGTTCCTCCTCTCGCGGGTATCTGGAGACATTCTACCCGTTTGACGGCGCACCACGTCTACCTCCAGACACGTCGAAAGGCGGCTTGGCCGCCCGGCGGCTTCTACCAGTCCCAGGCGAACTCGTCCTTACGCTCCGGGTGAGTCCCGGTGTCTACAACCCCGTGTCCCAGGGTACCTTTAATCGGCGGCAGAAGGACGAAGCCGCCCCGACCTTCGGGCGTGACCCTGGATTTGGTGCGAGAACGGCTTCAGGTTGGGGGCGGCAGGGTTCTGGCCTAGCCTGACGGAGACAGGAGGTAAGCTCCCTTGAACGGAACCATGCTCTACGCCTTCCAGGCAAGACGGTGGCGGTCGTCGGCGACGGTGCCGACGTGCTCCACGGCGTCGAGATTCCGGGCCAGGAGTACTTCTTCTCTCACGTACACCTGAACGGCGGACCCGCCCCGGTGAGACGCTTCCTGCCGGGCTGATCGTTCTGATCTGGAACCAGGAGATCTAACCCGGCAAGGTCTTCGGCCTGACCCTGCCGCTGGAGGACGCGGCGGAAGGCCAACGCGCGATGGACGAGCGGCGCGCGATCAGGACGCCTCTGCGCCCCTGAAGGGCAGGCTGCGATAGACAGATCAGAGGACAGGGCTACGTTTCGACGCGGGTCCGGTGCGAGACGCGTATCCCTAGACTCTTCGGCGATGGTAGACGACGCCGCCCTTGCCGGCCTCCCGGTTCCAGCGGTCGACGGGTACGGGATCCACAGGTACTGGGTCCACGGGATCTACGAGCGGCGGACCGGTGAGTAGGTCCTGCTCCTCCACCCTCTCGCCAGGCTCGGTATCAACCCTGGCGTCTGGACCGAAGCGGGTCACATCTTCGGGGGGGTATGTCTCGGCAGGCCCTGGCGGCAGGAGAGGTTCGAGGCCGAAGTACGTGCGGACCCTGTCTTCCAGTTCGGGCAAGACGGCCTCATCGTGGCCGAAGTGGGGCGCGTGTTTGATCGTCTCGGCCTCCTCGTCGACCTCGACCAGCCGCCTGATATCGTTGACCCTGACGAGTTCGACCGGGACCAGGGTGGAGTTGGTGCCGAAGAAACCCATCTTTACCCCGATGTAGGAAACGGCGTCCCTCTCGTCGATAAAGACGTCGTCAACCCTTCCGATCTTCTCGTAGTGCCTATCGTAAACGTGGTACTCTTCGCTGCCGTCCTTGAGCGCCGCGAAGGGGTCAGGGCCGATCTCTCTGTCCACAACCAGTCCTTTCCAGAAGCCGTTACCGTCACGTCCAAGGAGACCTCGCACGGGTAGCGCGCACTCCAGGACACTCTATTGTATTGACAGCGCGGGGCGTTTTTCCGTTACGTCCGGCCGGCGGGGTCCCCGAGCTCCGAGGCCATCCACCGGGGGAAACGGCTCCAGAAGATGCTCTGTGAGCGTCCCCATGTCCGTCCGAACCAGCGGTGCACGAGGCTGTCGAGCCGCAGTCGGACCAGCGTTCCCCCGTCCGACTCCTCGGCCCAGAACTGCAGCCTGGTCGGCCGCACGAGGCGTGGGCTGATGGCATAGCTGCCGTAGAAGTACTTCAGGTCCCGGTAGGCGACGCCCCGCTCGAACCCCCGTACCTCCCCGATCGCCCCGGCCAGGTTCAAGAACGGGCCTTGGTGCGCGTTCAGAACGCCAGGCTCGAAGCCGCCGTCGATGAACTCCACGTGGAAGGGCCAGATCTGGCCCTCCGTGAACGTCGCCGGGTCGTTCAGCCAGGCCCACACCCGGCCCGGCGGGTGCGGGGTCGAGAACTCGTAACAGTGGACGTGCTCCACGAACCCCGGAGGCGCGCCTACCGGCACCCGTACTTCCCCAGCCATCCCGATGCTCGTACTCAAGACATCCTCGCTTCATGCGCGTAGACAGCGCCGCGAAGTAGTAGTGCGCGGCGCCGTCTGCGGTTGGTTCTCTCCCAAGGTCTGTTCTAGAGCCGCTTGGCTATCTCCTCTATGTCCTCAGCGCTCACGTTCGGGGCGTAGAGGGGTGGGGCCGGCTCGAGGTCGGGCACTTCACCGCCCTCCGGGATTCCGTCCTCGACCTCGCGCTCCGTGCCGTCGATGGCCGAGAGACCGTTCCAGATCTCCCCTATCTCCTTGTAGTCGTCGGGGCTGAAGCGGTACAGGATTCGGTGGAAACCCTTGTCCATATACTTCCTGGCGTCCGGGAAATCGTTCGAATCTATCTCAGGCACCGGCAGCAACTTGGTCACGTCCACACCGGAGAGGTCGCTCAGCGCCTTGGCGTAGGCTTCCTGATGAACGCCGCCGCGCACGATCAGGTACCCCACCATCTCACGCGCCACGGGGTTCTGGGTGGCCTCGTAGACACGTATCTTGCCCATCCTCGCGCCCGACTCCAGGAAGAAGTTGTGCAGGAGGTCGAGCTTGAGGTTGCCCGAGTTGAACACGTTCTCGCCCGTCCAGGCCTTGCCGGCGGCGCCGCCGGGTATGGTGCCGAGCCCGAAGTTCAGGAAGTGGTCGGGGTTGCCCGTCATCCCGGAGAAGTTCAGGGGCGGCGTTACACCGTCCGTGCTCGCCTCGGTCTGGTCCAGGAGCAGGTTGATGGTGTTGGCGACCAGCTCGATGTGGCCCATCTCCTCTGCGGCGATGTTGGCCACGAGGTCGTAGTAGGGCCGGATCTTGCTCTTTCCCCTCATGTTGAACGACTGGTAGGTGTAGTTCATCAGGGTGGACATCTCGCCGAACTTGCCGCCCATCAGCTCCTGCACGATGCCTGCTGACTCGGGGTCGGCTTGCGCAGGCCTTGGCAGCTCTATCTGTAGCTTGTCTATCCGAAGAAACATGATTCTCCCGTTCTATGGATGCTTCCGATCCCTATCTCACGGTCTTCCGCTGCCGATGGGCCAGCCGGTGCCTCCTCGCCATCGCATATCCCGGCCCCCGGTGCTTAGCCGGGTTGCGGGCGCGCCTAACCGTACCTTGCTGACTTCGTTCAGAAGTTAAAGACGCAAACCGGGATGAGACCGTAAGCGGTCGTACATCGGTGCGCTTCGGCAGAGCGCAGCCGGGGTACCTTTCTGCGGGCAGCGCGGAGCGCGACGCTACACGCCATGAACCTGTAGCCCGAACCCTCCCGCTACGACGAGTGCGGCCCGGCGTTCCTCACGTCCTCCGTAACCTGAGACTCGAACCTGGTGAAGTTCTCCCTGAAGAGGTCGGCGAGCCTGGTGGCCTGCTCGTCGTAGGCTTCGCCGTCCTCCCAGGTCCCTCGGGGGTCCAGATATTCGCTCGCGACCCCGGGCACCTCGATGGGAACGTTCAGGCCGAAGAACGGGTCCTCCCTGGTCCCGGCGTCGTCGAGCTTGCCACCTATCACGGCTCTTACCATCTCGCGGGTGGCGGCGATATCTATGCGGTTTCCCACGCCGTACGGACCGCCGGACCAGCCGGTATTTATGAGGTAGCAGCGGGTACCATGCGTGCTCAACCTTTCGGAGAGCATCCTGGCGTAAGTGGTCGCCGGCAGAGGAAGGAACGGGGCGCCGAAGCAGGTGGAGAACGTTGCCTCGACGTCAGTCTCCATGTCGGCCTCGGTACCGGCGAGCTTGGCGGTGTAGCCCGAGAGGAAATAGTAGGCGGCCTGCGAGGGCGTGAGGGCGCTTATGGGGGGCAGGACACCGAAGGCGTCGGCCGTCAAGAACAGGACGGCAGAGGGGTGGCCGCCCGTGCCGTCCGGGACGGCGCCCGCTATGTACTCCAGCGGGTATGCGACGCGGGTGTTCTCCGTCAGCATGCCGTCGGTGTAATCCACCTCGCGCGTGCGACGGTCCATCACCACGTTCTCGAGCACAGCCCCGAAGCGGATGGCGTCCCAGATCTGGGGTTCCTTCTCCGGGGACAGGTCTATAGTCTTGGCGTAACAGCCGCCCTCGAAGTTGAAGACCCCGGTATCGGACCAGCCGTGCTCGTCGTCCCCGATCAGGCACCGCTCCGGGTCCGCCGACAGAGTGGTTTTACCCGTGCCAGAGAGCCCGAAGAAGAGCGCCACTTCCCCCTCCTTGCCAACGTTGGCCGAGCAGTGCATGGGAAATACGCCGCGTTCGGTCGGCAAGACGAAGTTCAGAACGGTAAAGATGCTCTTCTTGATCTCGCCGGCATAGGCCGTGCCACAGACGAGGACCACCTTGCGCTCGAAGTCTATGCCCACGAAGGTCTCGGACTCAGTGCCGTCATCCTCCGGGTCGGTGAGCAGCCCGGGGACCGAGATCACGGTCCACTCAGGCTCGAAGGCGTCAAGCTCCTCCCTGGAGGGACGCCTGAAGAGCTGGTGCGCGAACAGGGCCTGCCAGGCGTGCTCGGTCACCACGTGCACGTTGAGGCTGTAGCGGGGGTCGGCGCCTGCGTAGGCGTCGACCACGTAGATCTCTTCCAGGTTCTCGATTTAGGCTGCGGCCCTGTCCAGCAGCGCCCCGAACGCGTTGCTCGAGAAAGCCTTGTTACCGGTGCCCCAGTCCACCGTATTCTTCGTCACGGCGTTCTCGATGATAAAACGGTCCTTGGGCGAACGGCCGGTGCGTTTGCCCGTCCTTACGACGAGGGCCCCAGAACCGGAGACCATGCCCTCCCTCCGCCTGACGGCCGCCTCGACCAGGCGAGCTGGCGGCAGGTTCTCATGCACGGCACCAATGTTCTCTACCCCGAATCGCTCCAGCGTCATCTTTCGAACCGCCAGATCCATACTCTTCCCTTCCACCGGGTCTCGTAATGTGGATCCAACCCGGTACTTTTTCCTCTCGCCCCAGGAATTCTAGCAAAGCACGCAAAAACCCGTTTGTATCAGGGATGCACGCTGGGCAGCGAACCCGTCCAGCGGTTTCTGGCTCGTCCACGTGGGGTAGTAGGAATAGTGTTTACCGGTATGCGATTCTGCCGAGGAGGCAAACGGTGACGCAACAGATAAACCAGGAGACGGCGGGCGTGGCGCAGTGGCACTCGCTCGGCCAACAGCTGAGGGTCGACAGCATACGCTCCAGCTCGGGCGCGGGGTCAGGGCATCCCACCTCCTCCATGTCCGCGGCCGACCTCCTGGCCGTGCTGATGGGCAAGTACCTGCGTTACGACTTCGACGAGCCTGAGAACCCCAACAACGACCACCTGATCTTCTCGAAAGGCCACGCCTCGCCCCTGCTCTACTCCGTCTACAAGGCGGCCGGCGCCATCTCCGACGAGGAGCTCCTGACGTTCCGCAAGTTCCACAGCCGCCTGCAAGGCCATCCCACGCCCCAGATCCCCTGGGTGGACGTGGCGACGGGCTCCCTCGGCCAGGGGCTGCCCATAGGCGTGGGCGTCGCACTGGCCGGCAAGTACCTGGACAAGCTGCCCTACCACGTCTGGGTGCTCTGCGGCGACTCCGAGATGGCCGAGGGCTCGATGTGGGAGGCCTTCCAGCACGCCTCCTACTACAAGCTCGGCAACCTCACCGCCATCCTGGATATGAACCGCCTCGGCCAGACCCGCGAGACGATGAACGGATGGCACGGCGACCGCTACGCCGCCCGCGCCGAGGCTTTCGGCTGGAACGCCATACAGATCGACGGCCACGCCCCGGATGAGATAGACGGGGCCTACGCCGAAGCCCTGGAAGAGACCGACAGGCCGACCCTGATCGTCGCCAGGACCAAGAAGGGCCGCGGGGTGTCTTTCCTGGAGGACGTAGACGGCATGCACGGCAAGCCCGTCCCCGGGGACGACGTCCAGAAGGCCCTCGACGAGTTGGGCGACCACGACGACCTTCTGGTGAATGTACGCAAGCCCGATCCCGGTCAGGGCGAAAACTTTACCCCGGGCCTGACCGGCGAGCTGGAGCTTCCGACCTGGGAGGTTGGAGACGAAGAAGCGACCCGCGGCGCCTACGGTGCGACGCTGAAGGCGCTGGGCGGCGCCAGGGAAGACGTGGTGGCACTCGACGGCGAGGTGAGCAACTCCACCAAGTCCGAGGAGTTCGCCGAAGAATACCCCGACCGCTACTTCGAGATGTTCATCGCCGAGCAGCAGATGGTCTCGGCGGCCGTGGGAATGAGCGTGCGTCACAGGGTTCCGTTCGCCTCCAGCTTCGCCGCCTTCCTCTCCCGCGCCTACGACTTCATCCGGATGGCCGCGATCTCCCGCGCCAACATCCGCCTCTCCGGCTCCCACGCCGGCGTCTCCATCGGCGAGGATGGCCCCTCCCAGATGGCGCTGGAAGACCTGGCGATGATGCGCGCTGTGCACGGCTCCACCGTGCTTCAGCCCTGCGACGCCAACCAGACCGCCAGGCTCGTCGCCGAGATGGCCGACAAAGACGGCATCGTCTACCTGCGGACGCTCCGCCCGAAGACGCCCGTGATCTACGACGCCTCGGAAGGCTTCCCCATCGGCGGCAGCAAGACTGTACGCTCCTCAGACGAGGACGCAGTTACCGTCGTGGCATCGGGTATCACGCTCCACGAGGCCACGAAAGCCGCGGACGAGCTGCAGGAAAGCGGCATAGCGGTACGCGTGATCGACGCCTACTCCATCAAACCGATAGACGGCGACACGATACGCGACGCCGCCCGGGCGACGGGTGGTAAGGTGGTCGTGGTCGAGGACCACTGGCCGGAAGGCGGCCTCGGCGAAGCGGTCCTCTCCTCGCTCTCCGGAAGGTTGGACGACCTTCACTTCGAGCACCTCGCCGTGGAGATCATGCCGGGCTCCGGTAGCTCCGCAGAGTTGATGGACGCCGCCGGCATCAGCGCAAACCACATAGTCGACGCCGCACGCAAGCTGGCAAACGGCTAGGGAAGCATCTCCCCAGACAACGAGGCGCCGGGCACTGGTGCCCGGCGTCTCTCTCATGTCCGGAACCCCGTGTCACCGACGGATCGTGTGACAAGTGTGTAGGGGCGGTTCGTGGACCGCCCAAGAATCACCCGACCGTTACGAACATCTCTATGCATCGAGTATCGTTGCGCCGTCGTTTCGGCGCCGGCATAATATCGTGGACGTAGAGTTACGGGAGGCACGAGGTTGTTGCGGACGACCATTTCGTTGCTCGGCGCGCCGCACGTCGAGCACGACGGTGTGCCCGTCGAGGTAGACACCAGAAAGGCAACCGCGCTGGCCGCGTACCTGGCCGTCACGCGTCGGGGCCACACCAGGGACGCGCTGGCTGGCCTGCTCTGGCCCGAGTACGGTCAGGCCCGAGCCCGCGCCGCCCTGCGCAGAACCCTCTCGTCGCTGGGGAAAGCCCGCGAGGAAGGCTGGTTGATCGCCGACAGGGAGAGCGTGGACCTCGACCACGACGCCATCCGGGTCGACGTGGTCGAGTTCGAGGGCCTCCTGGCCGCGTGCGAGCTGCACGGGCACCCGAGGTCTGAGGTATGCGCCGAGTGCCTGCCGCCGCTTACCGAGGCCGTCGGGCTGTACCGCGGCGACTTCATGGCCGGTTTCGGGTTACGTGACAGCGTCGCCTTCGACGACTGGCAGTTCTTCCAGGCAGAGAGTTTGCGCCGCGAGCTCGGGAGTGCGCTGGAGAGGCTCGCGCGTGGCCGCGGTGCCCTTGGCGAGTGGGAGGCGGCCGTGGCCCACGCCAGGCGCTGGCTATCCCTCGACGTGTTGCACGAGCCGGCGCACAGGATGCTGATAGCTCTCTACGCCTTCTCCGACCAGCGTGCCGCCGCCCTGCGCCAGTACAGGGAGTGCGTGAGGATCCTGGACCGGGAGCTCGGCGTGGCCCCGCTAGAGGAGACGACCCTGCTGTACCGGGCCATCCAGGAGAACGACCTCCCGCCAAGACCGACCCTCTCCGAACCCATGCCGGCGATGGGACGGGAAGCGCCTCCCGCGAAGACGACGGTCACCGTGCCCTCTTCGCCCGAAAACCCCCTGGTGGGGAGGGACCCCGAATGGGTTGCCCTGCTCGGAGCTTACGCCTCCATCGGAGAGGGGGGACGCATCGTCGTCATAGAGGGCGAGGCCGGCATTGGAAAGACCAGGCTGGCCGAAGAGTTCGTGGCGCACGCGGGTGAGGGTGGCGCCACAACCGTTGTCGCGCGCTGCTACGCGGGCGAGAAGAACCTGGCGTACGGGCCCTTTATCGAGGGGCTCTCCGCCGCCCTCGGACGGGAGAGCGGGGATCGGCTCGCGGACCTACCGGCCTCCTCCCTGCAGGAGGCGGCCCGTCTCCTGCCCGGGCTAGCGCCCGACTCGTCGCCCGCCCCGCCGCTCGACACACCGGGTGCCAGGACCCGTTTCTTCGCGGAGGTGATCCGGGTCTTGCAGGCCATCCTGGACGGCCCGCCCCCTGGTGTGCTCTTCCTCGACGATCTGCACTGGGCCGACGACGCCTCGCTGGGCTTGCTCAACTACCTCATCCGGCGCCTCGACGACAAACCGTTCTGTGTGCTCCTCACCTGGCGGACGGAGGACGTCCCCGAAAAGCACCGCCTGCGGGAGCTACTCGCTGAGGCCAGGAGATCCGGCACGGTCACGGTGCTCTCGCTGGAGAGGTTGAGCCCCCGCTTCGTGGAGGAGCTGGTCGGTAACACCGTGCCCGACGCGGCGGGGCTCGGCCCACGGCTCAGTGACGAGACAGAGGGGCTTCCGCTCTTCCTCACGGAGTACCTGGCGGCCGTCGAGAAGGGAGAGTTGGATCCGGGCGACGAGGCCTGGACGCTACCGGGAGGGGTACAGGACCTGCTCAGGGCCCGCCTCGGGACCGTCGACGAGGCGTCCGGGCAGATCCTCGCCACCGCCGCCGTCGTCGGAAGGTCGTTCGACTTTGACACCGTAAGGGCAGCGAGCGGTCGGGGCGAGGAGGAGACACTTGATGCCCTGGAGGAGTTGATCTCGCGTGGCCTCATCAGGGAGGTTGGGGGGGCGGGGGCAACCCCTTCATACGACTTCGACCACGACAAGCTAAGGACCCTGGTCTACGAGGAGACCAGCCTGGCGCGCAAGCGCCTCCTGCACCGCCGCACCGCAGCGGCGCTCGCCGGCGGAGCCCGCGGGCGCGAGGCGAGCTCCCTCGCGGGCCAGATAGCCCGCCATCACAGGCTCGCCGGCCAGGATCTCGAAGCAGCACGCTACTACCTGCTGGCCGGCGACTACGCGCGCAGCCTGCACGCCAACAGCGAGGCCCTCAGCCACTACGAAGAGGCGCTCGCGCTCGGGTATCCCGAGGCCGCCGCGCTGCACGAGTCCATCGGGGACCTCAGGACCCGCACAGGCGAGTATGGTGCGGCGCTCGCCAGCTACGAAGCCGCCGCCTCATCCGCAGGGCCGGGTGATCTGGCGGAGCTCGAGCACAAAATAGGCAACGTCCACGCCCGCCTGGGGGAGCGGGATCTCGCCCGCCTCCATTACGAATCCGCCGTGAACGAATTCTCTCAGACGGACAGCGAGGCCGAGCTCGCGCGGCTCTACGCCGACTGGAGCCTGCTCGCCCACGGACAGGACCAACCAGAAGAGGCAGCCGCCCTCGCCCGGCAAGCCCTGGCCCTGGCCGAGATCACGGGCGACACGCGGGCCCTCGCCCAGGCGCACAACATGCTCGGCATACTGGCCGGCAAAGCGGGAGACCAGGAGGCGGCGCTCAGCCACCTCGCCAAGAGCCTCGATCTGGCAGAGGCCCTTGGCGACTCGGACGCGCGGGTCGCCGCCCTGAACAACCTGGCCCTCGCCCGGGAGGGCGGCGGAGAACCAGAAGAGGCCCTGAAACTAGCCGAGGCAGCCCTCAAGCTGTGCGAGACCTCCGGCGACAGGCACAGGGAGGCCGCGCTGCACAACAACCTCGCCGACCTCTTTCACGCCACGGGCCGCGAAGTGGAATCCATGGAGCACCTCAAACGCGCCGTAGAGATCTTCGCCGAGATCGGCGAGCGAGGCGAGCTGCAGCCGGAGGTCTGGAAGCTCGTCGAATGGTAAGAATGGTAAAGGAGCTTTCAGCCGTTTGCCCCTGGCCCCTTACCGGCTGAAGACGCGAAAGCTTCTCTCTTGGCGGCATTGATCTCACCCCAGGGGATGCTGGGTCGCGCGAGCCCGCGCTTCTCTAGATAGCTTCTGGCGTTGCGTCGCGATCTGACAAACAGACGTATCATGCCCGGTAGTCCTCCCATGCCGATACCTGGGACGAACCGCACGGGCTCGAAGCTCCATTCACCGAAATCAAGGAACAGCACGCCGCGAACGAGGAAGCCCCTCAGATTCCAGAGGTTCTCGTCGTGACTGTGGCAGAGCAGGCTCGCGGGGCCGGGCCGAAGGGGTGTACTAGGGGGAAGCCATACCCTGAGCACCTCGGCGCCCGATGCATCCGGATAGGGACGGCAGCGCACGCTGAACGGGTAGCCGTCCTCGTCGACGCCCGATAAGACGGCGCTCTCGAACTCGTACAGGTGCGTGGTGATCTCAGGCCACATGATCCATCCTCAACTCGAAAGGCTCCCGCCAGAAATCTGCCCCCGGCCACCACATGATGCGGCGGGGCGTCACGTGGATCATGAGCCGCATAAAGTACCAGTCCATGAGGCGACGTGTAAGCGGATCGTTGCCGTAAAAGCGGGAGGCCGGCTGGCGGGGGTAGACCTTACGCAGCTCCTCCTCGAAGCCCACGGCGGAGGTCTCTATCTCGTCCGGGGCCACGGCGTCGCCCTGCACCAATACCGCCGGCGGGTCCTCGAGGCCGCTAGCCGTCGGGTTGGAGAACAGCAGCGAGACCCGCGGGTTGCGCCGGACGTTGAGCGCTTTCTGGGCGAAGCCGATGGATGCAGTTATCGTGAAGTGCTTTTTATCGGAGTACCAGAAGGGCAACGTGGGCCACGTAATCGGGGTACCGTCCCTGGCCAGCGTGGACATCTCGCACGTCCTGAACTCCTCGAAGACATCTTCTACCTCGGGCGGAAGCCCTGCGACGATGCGCGAAGACCGGGACACGATCCACTCCTTTTCTCGTCCTCGACATATCCTGCTACCTCATCCACCATCCAAGAACGGAAACCTTCATCCGCATCCCCTTTCCGGCGTGAACTTTCATGCCTCCAATCTAGCCCACCCGCGTTACGCCCCCGTTACGAAAACCGTTACGAAGAGACAAAATCGAAGATTTTGTCAGCACGCTCGGGCCTTCGGCCTACGCTTGTCAGCACGCCGCTTCGCGGCTTGTCAGCACGCTTCGACCCTGCGGGTCTTGCTTGTCAGCAACGCTTCGGCTTCGCCTCGCTTTCGGCCGGTCGTTTCGGTTCGCATCGGTGGCTTCGGCAACCCATTCTTGTCGAGCATCGAATAGTTAGAGCAGAAGGGGGCAGGCCGCAGCGGGATCGGCTGAAAGCGACCGAAGGGAGCGTGCTGAAAGTGGAGGCCCGAAGGGCCGTAACGTGCTGACAAGCGAGGGCACCAGCCCGAGCATGCTGACAAGCGGAGGCGTTAGCCGGAGCGTGCTGACATGGCCGTTCAGGCCATGTCGTTGTGTTCCCATTCTGTGGCTACGGGACGTTCGGGGGCACGCCAGGTCGGTGCTGTTGGGATCAGATCGAGTTGGCGGGTGAGTTGCCTGGCGGCGAGGCCGATTATGGCGGTGAAGGTGGGGTAGGCAAGCTCCAGGTTGGCGAGCTGTTCTACGCGCATGCCGGCGCCCATGGCGGTGGCCGCTAGCTGGACGACCTCGACGGCTTGCTCTCCCACGATATGGGCCCCGAGGACGCGCCGCGAGGAGCGGGAGACGATGAGCTTGCAGGAGCCGTCGGGTCGTCCGTCTATGACCCCACGGTCGAGGTCGGTGTAGGGCACCACAGCGACGGCGCAGTCCCCGTCGCCGTACTCGTCGCGGGCTTGGCGCTCGGTGAGGCCGACGCTCCCGTACTCAGGGTCGGTGAAACCGCCGTGCGGAACGATGGCGTGCCTGTAGCCACGGTCCTCTCCTAGCACGGCGTTCTCGGCGGCGAGGCTTCCCTCGTAGTTGGCGCTCTGGACCAGCATCATCCGCCCCGTCAGGTCTCCCGCGGCGAAGACGTGCGGCGCGCTTGTCCTGAGACAGTCGTCCACCGTCACGTAACCCCTTCTTGTCTCTATCCCTGCCGCGGCGAGGTTCAGCCTATCGACGTTGCCCGGCCAGCCAACGGCAAGCACAACCGCTTCCGTCTCGAGCACGCGTGTCTCGCCGTCCTGCGTGTAGGAGAGGTTGAGAAGCTTGCCTTCCCGGTCTATGCGGTCCACGCCCCCGATGCCCGTGATGATCTCGATGTCCCTGCGTGAGAACACCTCGGCTACGCCCTCCGACACCACCCCGTCCTCGCCGCCCAGGATGTGCGGGCCAACCTCGAGCAGTCGGACCCTGGAGCCGAACGCCGCGAAGACGGAGGCGAGCTGGCAGCCGGTGGCGGCGGCGCCGACGACCACGACCGAGGAGGGCAGGCTCTGCATCGCCCACACGTCGCTGTGGGTCAGGGCATGTTCGGAACCTGGGAAGTCCATCCGCCGGGCGTGGCCGCCGGCGCACACCACGAACTTCTCACCCGAGACGCGGGAGCCGTCTCCGAGCGCGAGCGTGTGCCCGTCCACGAACCTGGCATCGCCTGCCCGGTCCATCACGCTCGCGCCCGCCGTTTCGAGCTGTTTTCGGAGCTGCTTCTTCTCCTGGATCTCGTAGACGATACGCTGCGTCCGGTTCAGGAGCCGGGCGAAATCCACGACAGGCGGGCTGCCTTCCAGCCCGTAATCGGCGAACTGCTCCGCGTCGCGCACCAGGCGGGCTGCCCTGGCGAGCACGCGGGTCGGGACGCAGCCGTCGTTCGTGCAGGTCCCCCCCATGTTCCCACGTTCGACCAGCGCGACCTCTGCGCCTAGCTCGCGGGCCCGTAGCGCCGCCGTAACGCCCGCCGGACCACCACCGACAACAACCACCTCAAAAGACATCGGATCACCTTTCACTTCGTTCCTAATCATCGTTCCGGGGCTTCAGCCAGAGCGAGACGTGCTCCGGCTGGACGGTCTTCTGCACGACGGAGAGCAAGCTCCCACCCAGCTGCCCCAGATCGGTCTCTTCCCTCAGGCCCCTGGCGTAGGCCTCCAGCGTCCTGGAGGCGTCGTACTTCCTGCGGTAGAACCTGCGGTCTATGAGGATCTGGCTGCGTCGCCTGACGGGGTTGAAAAGCGCCGCGATCACGAGCGTGGAAGCCACCACCGCCAGTTGGGATTCCTGGCCCGAGAGGGCGTTGATAAGCGCCTGAAGCGCCACCACGATCACAAGGTACAGCGCGACGAGGGTCGTGGTCAGCAGGCCGTAGACGAGGGCGCGGTTGATCAGGAGGTCCACATCGAACAGGCGGCGTCGCAGAATCGCGACGCCCAGCGTCAGGGGCACGAGCAGCACGGCGAAGAACGAGACGAGATCCACGATCAGGTCGTAAGGCGTGCCCGGTCGGTCTATGGGTTTATCGAACAGGGTTGGCACGCTCAGCAGCACCAGGATAATGATCATCGTCACCAGGCCGAAGACCACCCACTTGGTCTGCTGGCGTTCGACCGGGCCCGAGACCCGCAGATAACGGTAGAGTTGCGCGAACAGGAGGGTGCAGACCAGTGCGGCGGCAAACAGACCCTTGAACAGGCCGGCCCAGTTCGCGAGAACGAAGGGGGAAAGGGGCAAGACGTAGTTCGTAGCCTGCAGGCCGACCCAGACGGCCGCCGCCCACCGGGTCCATCGTGGCACGAAGCGTCCGTCGGGGAAGATGTAGAAGAGGATGAACAGGAAACTGAAGGTGAGAGAGATCAGGAAGGCAAGCACGGGCCGGAGGACGGGATAAAGCGGCAGCAGCAACTCCGCGGTCCACTCCGGCAAGAATATTCCCGTCAGCACCAGCGTGAGCGAGGTGTAAAGCGCGATGAAGTCGTCCGAGCGGCGCCAGAAGAGGACGAAGGCGAGACCGCAGAACGCGAGGGCGAAGACGAGAACCAGCGCCAGGTTGTACGCGGCGTAGACGTCGAGCGAGAGGCCGAGTTGCTCCACCGAGCGCGCCCCCGCGGGGGATAGTTGTTCTGGCCCGCAAGGCCCCCGCTCGCATACCGTGCGCAGTAGCTTGTAGCCGGGCGCGAGGCTCAGAACGAACAGGCCTACCGAAACCGCCGTCATGGCCAGCCACACCACCCGCACGACGAAAAGCCAGCGCCCCCTGAGCCGCCCGTAAGCCGGGGGTGTCTTCACGAGCTCGTGTCTTCGCCAGAACGGTCCCGCAACCACAGGCTGGCATGTTCCGGCTGGACCGTCTCCCGCACCACGTCGAGCAAGTCCTCATTCAACCTGTCCAGGTTGGTCTCGTCGCGCAGCCTGCCGGAGAAGGCAGCCAGGACCCGCTCCGCGTCGTACTTGCCGCGGTAGAAACGTTGGTCCACCAGGCTCTGCGTGCGGTGCCTCGCGGGGTTGAAAAGGGCCGCAACCAGCAACGTCGACGCCACGACCGCGAGCTGGGCGCCCTGGCCTGTCAGGGCGAGCAAGACCGCCTGCAACAGGGCTATGCTGCCGAAATACAGGAGCCCCAGCACGGTGGTCAGGATCGTGTAGACCAGGGTACGGTTGATCACCACGTCGATGTCGTAGAGCCGCGAGCGAAGCACCGCGACGCTGATGGAGATCGGGATCAGCAGTATGAAAGCGTAGATCAAGACGCCGGAGATGATCTGCGCGATCGCCTCGTACTGGCGGACGCCGGGAACGACGTCCCCGATGACGACCGTTGCGGCGAACCCACCGAAGGCCGTGGCGAAACCGAATACCACCCACTTGGTCTGTTGGCGCTCTACCAGGTTCGACACTTTCGCATACCGGTAGACCTGGGCGAAAACCAGCGAGGCCACGTACACGATGAACAGGGGGCTGCTCAAGATGTCGAGGGAGGTGCCACCCAGGAACACGTAAGGCACGAACAACACGGCCCACATGACCGCGATCCAGCGGGTCCACCGCGGCACGAACCGCCCGTCGGGGAAGGTGAGGAAGAAGACGTTGAACAACATCTGGCCCACGTACTCAAGAAGGTTTATGGGCCACCACAGCGAGGGGTAATCGCCAACCAGGTACTGCATCGTCCCGGTAAACGCCGCCCCACCGAAGATCAGCAAGGTGAAGGACGTCAGCAGGGCCATCTTGTCGTCCGAGCGGCGGAAGAAGATCGCGGCCGCCGTCGCGGCGAAGACCACCGTGCCAAGGGTCGAGAGACCGACCGTAAGGCCGGCGTAGAGGTCGGGGGAGATCCCGACATCCCGCAGGTCCCCCACGTCGGCCCGGGAGAGTATCTCCTCGGAGCCAGAGCACCCGCTACTGTGGCACACCGTGCTTAGCCTGTCGTAGGCGTGCGGCAGGCCCGCGGCGTCGAGCCCGAGGACCGTGATGGCCGTCAGCACCCAGGCAACCCGCGCGACCCACAACCAGCGACCTCGCAACGGCCAGGCGATGCCTGGGGCGGTTCGCCGGCTCAACGGTACTTCCGCATCCTTGACCTCTCCTCACCGTCGCTTAGCCACAGTGAAACATGGGTTGGCTCTAATGTCCGCCTGACGACGGCCACGAGCTCGCCCACCAGGTTCTCGAGGTCCACCTCCTCTCGCAACCGGAGCGAGAGGCGATCCAGGGTCCTGGCGGCGTCGTACTTTCTGCGGTAGAAGCGGCGGTCGATAAAGGCCTGGATGCGCCGGCGTAACGGGGTGAACAGCGCCGCTATGGCCAGCGTGGAGACCACCACGGCCAACTGTGGCTGCTGCTCCCTGCCGGTGAGGGTACCCAGGACAGCCTGGGTACCGACCACTCCCCCGAAGTACACAGCCGCCAGCATGACCGTCAGCGAACCGTACACGAGGGCGCGGTTGATGATCACGTCTATATCGTAAAGGCGGTATTTCAGGACGGCGAAGCCTATGGCGATGGGGATCCCGGCGTAGCTCATCAGGACGAGGTTCGGGATCAGCGCGTACAAGAGGTTTCTGGGTACCTGGGGGGAGAAAAGTTCCGGCAAGAAGAAGATGCCGGTGATTACGGCGCTCAGATAAGATATCCCCACAACCGAGGCGGCGAAGGCCAGCCATTTGATCTGCTCGCGTACGTCCGCGCCGGAACGTCGGTAGCGTAACACCAGGCTCACCGCCGAGACCACGATGCACGTGGGAAGCAGCAACACGCCGAAAACGGCCACGCTCTCTAGCCAGGGATATTGCTCCAACCCGAATGGATTGCGGACCCCGGGGTGATCCTCTAGTTGCCCGGGAACGAAAACGAACAGGATGGGGATCAGAACTATCACCGCCCCGGCGAAGAGGGCAAACGGACGCCACCTTCTCGACGGCAGCCTGCCGTCAGGAAACAGCAGGACCATGTAGACACCCAGCAGTCCCACGGGCAGCGTCCAGGATCCCTGCAGTAGCGCGTCCAGTGTCACCGAAGACGTTACGGTACCGGTCCTGGCAAGCTCGTAGGCTTTGGACGCGTCCCCCTGGGCGAAGGACATCCAGAAAAGTCCGGAGACGAGGCAGATCCAACCAATCGGGTTCCCGGGACGCTTGGAGGCGATCAGGGCGCCGACGATGGGAAAGGCCAGTAAGGGAAGGTAGACCAGCAGCTCGCCGAAGCCGCCCGTGGAGACCTGCTTGACGGGCTCGTCGACGCCCAGAGTCAAGAACGCGAACACGAAGGCAGATGCGTACAGAGCAAACGAGATGCCGGCAAGCACCCAGGCGAACCAGAGGGCGCCGCGACGGCTCATCGCCGGCCTTTATTCTGGTACGCCCCAGCCAGACCGTCGTGGGCACGGCTCGTGTTTTGGTCCGGGACCACCTCCACGCCCCGTTACGCCAGGTAGCGTGAGACTACTCTGGCCGCGAGGTAGCCGCTCATGCCGTGCACGCCGCCGCCTGGCGGCGTCGAGGAGGAGCAGATGTAGAGGCCACGGGCCGGGGTTGAGTAGGGGTTCGGGCGGGGCATGGGCCTGGTGAAGAGTTGCCTCAGGTCCATGTAGCCACCGTTGATGTCGCCGCCCACGAGGTTTGGGTTCCACCGCTCTAGCTCCGTCGAACCAGCCGCACGCTTGGCGAGTACGCGCTCCCCGAAGCCGGGGGCGAACCGCTCTATCTGGGCCTCTATCCTCCCCGTCATGTCGAAGGTGGAGCCGTTTG
>DASUPX010000023.1:0-6425 GCA_036280905.1 Rubrobacter sp.
GCGCGTGGCTTTCACAACGGGGATCTAATTGGCGCGGTCAGGGCCCTCTCGACAGGTCAGCGCATAGCCCGACGCAGGAGTGGCGCGGATCATGTAACGGCAGGAAGCCCCACTGGAGGGGATGCGGGATGACGATAAGGAGGTTCCAAGCTACTTCAGTACCCGAGCGCGAGGACGACCGCCATTACCGAGAGGCCGATACCGCTCAGGAGATCGGCGCGGAGGGGGATGAAGCGGGCGAGGACGCCGCCGAGTTGGAGGCCGAGCAACGTGGTGAGGGCCGTCATGACGCCGAAGACCGCGGCCGTGAATACCGGGGGGAAGCCGAGCATGCCAAGGCCGGTGCCGGCGAGCAGGTTATCCAGGCTCAGAGACAGGGGAATACCGAAGAGGACCCAGCGTTCATCCAGTTCCTCCGGCGCCTCGGTCTGCAGGCTCTGCACAACGAGGTACAGGCCGAACACGAGCAGCACGATCGGCCCTATGAACTCCGCCACCTCACCGATCTCCTTGCCGAAGTAGCGTCCTACCAGCAACCCCACCAGCGGCGAGACGCCGTCCCACAGACCGAACACCAGCGCGATACGGAGCGCGCGGCGCCAACCGAGGTCGAAGGCACCGAGCGCGACCGCCAGCCGGGCATTGTCCAGGCTGAGGATGAACCCGAGGATGAGAAGGGATACAAGGGTCATGACATGCTCCTCTCGTTCTCGGAGATGTCGGCAGTCGGAAGGTTGCTCCCTCGAACCGTCATGACGCGGGGCACGAGCTCGTCTTCGTCCCGGTTCTCTTCCTGGTTGGCGGTCCTCACGACCTCGGCAACGATCTCGTGGTCTGGCGAGAGGTGGCAGACGGGGTCCGTGCGCGCCGCGTCGCCGGTTAGCTGGAACGCCTGGCAGCGGCAACCGCCGAAATCTACCTCGCGGCGGTCGCAACTGCGGCAGGGATCGGGCATCCAGTCCGTTCCCCGGAAACGATTGAAAAGGGGCGACTCGGCCCAGATCGAGGCCAGAGAGCTCTCCCGGACGGTGGCCCTGGGGAGCTCGAGGGTGTGCGCCGCCGGGCAGGGCAGGACGTTGCCGTTGGGCGTTACCGTTAGCTGGTTCTTGCCCCAGCCGCCCATGCACGGCTTGGGGTACTTGCTGTAGTAATCTGGGATGACGTAGATGATCTCCATCACGTCCCTCAGGCGCCCGCGGGCCTCGCGCACGACCTCTTCGGCCCGATCCAACTGGGCCCTTGTGGGCAGCAGGGCCGCGCGGTTACGCCTGGCCCATCCGTAGTACTGGGTGTTGGCCAGCTCGATCCTGTCGGCCCCCAACCTCTCGGCGAGATCCAGGATCCTGCCCATCCTGTCTATGTTGTGGCGGTGGATGACCACGTTCATGGTGAGCGGCCAGTCCATCTCTTTGACCATGCGGGCCGCCGCAATTTTACGCTCGTACGAGGGGGTGCCCGCGATTCGGTCCGAGAGCGACTGCTCTTCGGCCTGGATGCTGATCTGCACGTGGTCAAGCCCGGCGGACTTGAGTTCTTCGGCCCGCCGCCGCGAGAGCCCGAGGGCGCTGGTGATGAGGTTGGTGTAGAAACCAAGCCCCCTGGCGCACGCCACGATCTCCACGAGATCCCGGCGCTGGAGCGGCTCCCCACCGGAGAGGTGGAGCTGCAGAACGCCGAGTGCCCGCGCCTCGGAGAGTACCCGTTGCCACTCTTCGGTATCTAGCTCGTCCTTGTAGTCCGCCAGGTTCAGCGGGTTGGAGCAGTAGGGGCAGTGGAGCGGGCAGGCGTAGGTCAACTCAGCCAGCATGCCGAAGGGCCTATCCATCGCCGAGCACCACCCACCGCCTGGCGGCGAGCTTGCCGATGAAGTCGCCCACCTCGTCGCCTGACACGCGGTCGTACTTGGTGCGCAACTCCTCCACGATCTCCTCGACCGTTCGCTCCCCGTCGCACAACCGAAGGATGGTCGCGCCGGTCCTGTTCAAGACGAGCACGCCCTCCGGTGCGAGCAGCACGTGGCTCTCGCGCACGTTATCCCACTCTAGCCGGACCAGGCGCGCCAGACGCGGCCGGTTGGTGGCCTGCACCGTGATGCTCATGACCTCTCCTCCGTCCCCGGATAGGCCCTGTCTATGGCATCCAGCATACTCCACAGCACATCGTTCTTGAAGGATAGGGCTGCCACGGCGCGAGCCTGTGCTTCCGGCGTCCGGCAGTGCTCCATGACCACCTCCAGGGCGTGTTCCGAGTCGCGCGGGGCCTGCGTGAGGCGGGACCTGAAGTAGGCAAGGCCGGAGGGGTCGATCCAGGTGTACAGGCGCTCGAACGCGGCGAGGCGTTCCGCCATCAGGTCGGGGGCGAAGAGCTCGGTCAGAGAGGAGGCCACGGCCTCGACCCATGGGCGGGTGCGGGCGAAGTTGACGTAGGCGTCTACCGCGAACCGTACTCCGGGGACCACGTGCCTGTCGTCCCACATCTCCTCCCTCGTCAGCCCGACGGCCTCGCCCAACCGCAGCCAGGCCTCTATCCCGCCATCCTCCTCCCCTGTTCCATCGTGGTCGTGGATGCGCCGGATCCAGCGCCGCCGCACCCCCCTGTCGGGGCAGTTGGAGAGGATGGCGGCGTCCTTTCTGGGGATGTTCTCCTGGTAGTAGAAGCGGTTGGCCGTCCAGCCCTGGATCTGCCCTCGGTCGAGACCTCCCTCGTTCATCCTGACGTGGAAGTCGTGCAGGCTATGGTATCCCTGCGACTGCGCGCGCAGGGCATCGACGAAACCTTCTGTATCGGATACCACCAACTCTAGATCTCCAGTTCTAGCCCATCGAAGGCCACTTCCAGGCCACGCTCCTGCACGGCGCGCCGCTCCGGCGAGTCCTCGATCAGGACGGGGTTGGTGTTGTTGATGTGGATGTAGATCTTGCGTTCTATGGGGAGCAGGGCCAGCTTTTCGAGGCTACCGCCCTCGCCCGAGATTGGTACGTGCCCCATGTCCCGCGCCGTCTTCCGGGCGATGCCGAGCCGCACCATCTCATCGTCCTGCCAGCAGGTCCCGTCGAAGAGCAGGCAAGCACAATCCCGCAACTGCTCACGCACCGGTTCAGTCAACTGCTGGGCACCCGGCACGTACACCAGGGCGCGGCCTGTTCGCTTGTCCGAGATGCGGTACCCCACCACGCTCTCGCCGTCCGCTCCGGTCCCGAAACGGGCCGTCTTGTCCGTTGGAACGCCGAAGGCCAGGTAGGTGAGACCATCACCAAGCGACGTCTCCTTGCCCGTAGCAACCGCTCTCCAACCGACGCCCGAGTACGCGCCGAGCGTCTGCAAGAGCGATGTGCCGTCGAGGAGCGTCTCGTGGACAGCCTCGGTGCAATGTATCTCTATGTCGTCGGATTCTCGAAGCAAGAGCAAGCCGAGGGTGTGGTCTAGCTCGGCGTCCGTCAGCAGCACGCTTCGCAGCGGAGTATCCCTGATCTCCTTCGGATGAAGGGCTGGGAACGCCTCTATCTGGGCCCGGATGTCGGGAGAGGCGTTGAGCAGATACCAGCTCCGGTAGTCGGCGCTGACCGCCACAGACGACTGTGTGCGCGGCCGGCTCGGACGCGAGCCGGCCCGCACGGCGCGGCACCCGGGGCAACCACAATTCCACTGCGGAAACCCTCCCCCCGCGGCCGATCCGAGCACTCGTACCCACACACCAGTCCTCCGTAAGGAGCTTTCAGCCGTCAGCTTTCAGCGGTGGGCTCTTTTGGCTGACCGCTAGAAGCTAGAAATGGCGCCGGACCTGATCGGCCCGGCGCCGGGTTCTTTCTATTCCGAATCTGGCCAGATACCCGCGTAGGCGGTTACCTCGGCGCTGGTCCCTACTTCTTCGAACTCTGGCGTTACCCACTCCATGGTTGTTGCTTCCATGGCCGTCACCTCCTCTCGAATTGGCTCTTCTGCTTCTGTACCGGGCGACTTGCGCCGCCCGGTATGGGGTGTTTACCTCTCTACTCGGGAAGGGCGAACGCGAAGACCGCGGACCCATGGGGGCCGCCCATGAGGCCCGGCAGGAACCCTTCGACCCAGGCGCCCCAGCCGACGGGGACGGCTATGTACTGCCTTCCGTCCACGCTGTAGGTCGTCGGGCTCGAGTGGTGGCCGCTCCCGCACTGGAACTCCCACAGATGCTCACCGGTCTCCGCGTCGAGCGCGTGGAACACGCCCTGCGGCGACCCGGCGAACACGAGGCCGCCTGCGGTGGTAAGCACGGAGGCGCACATCGGGATCTGGTTGTCCCACCTCCACACTTCCTTGCCATCGGTGTCGAAGGCGGTGATACCGCCGGCCAGGTCGGAGGAGTCAACGGTAACGGCGGCTCCCCAGTAGGGGATGCCCTCCTTGAACTCCCTGCGGCGGCGGGCGACCGTCGACCCGGTGTCCTGAACGGGAACGTAGAAGAGCTCCGTCTCCGGGTTGAAGCAGGCGTGCGTCCATTCCTTGGCGCCAGCCGGACCGGGGAAGAAGTGGACTTCCTCACCCTCCTTCTCGGGATAGATGCTGGGCGTAACGTTCCCCTCGGCGTCGATCTCACCCCAGTTGATGCGGTCTACGAAGGGGGTGACGCTTACCAGATCACCGTTCAGGCGGTCGAGGATGAAGAAGTACCCGTTCTTGTCGAAGTGGCCGAGCAGCTTGCGATCGTCCTTCTCGAAGAGGATGCACTCCATGTTCGAGTCGTAGTCCCACAGGTCGTGCGGCGTGCATTGGTAGTGCCACTGCTTTTCGCCGGTATCTACGTCTATGGCGACGACGCTGTCGGTGTATAGATTGTCGCCCTCGCGGACTTCCCCGTCGAAGTCGGGGGCCGGGTTCCCGGTTCCCCAGTAGAGGTTGTTGGTCTCCGGGTCGAAGGTTCCAGTGACCCAGCAGTTGCCGCCGCCGCGCTGCCACGCCTCGCCTTCCTCCGGCCAGGTCTCGAAGCCGGGCTCGCCGGGCTTTGGGACCATGTAGCAACGCCAGACGCGCTCACCGGTCTCGACGTTGTACGCGTCGAGGTGGCCGCGAGAACCAAACTCTCCGCCCGAGCTTCCGACGATGACCATATCCTTTACGAGCAGCGGGGCCACCGTAGCGCTCTCCCCGGCGCGGACGTCGCCGTGGATGGTATCCCACACCTTCTCGCCGGTCTCCGAGTCGATCGCGACGACGTGCGCGTTCAGGGTCGCCATGAAGACCTTGCCATGCCCCACGGCGACGCCGCGGTTTACGTTGCCGCAGCAGAGCGAGACGTCGAAGGGGATGGCGTGTTTGTACTGCCAGAGCAGGTTGCCCTTCTTCGCGTCGACGGCCCACAGCAGGCCATCCCAGCCCGAGACGTACATGACGCCGTCAACGATGATCGGGGCGGCCTCGAAAGCGTAGGTCGAGGGCCCGGCGTGAAGACCCTGCGAGCCGAACTGGAACACCCAGGCGGGCAGGAGCTTGCCGACGTTGTCCTTGTTGATCTGGTCGAGAAGGCTGTAGCGCTTGCCGTCGTAGTCGCCGTAATAGGTGAGCCAGTTGTGGGGCTCTTTCTCGCGGGCCCCGAGGATGCGCTCGTAGTTGACGTCTTTCGTTACCTGCGGCGCGCTCCCTTTCTGCGCGGTAAGGTCTTGCATTGAGACGGCGGGCGGCGCCGGTACGTATTCCTGCGTCACTGATTCTCCTTTCCTAGCGAGGTTTCTTACGGACGCGGTTGCGGTGGACGGTCGAGCTTGGCCTCATCAGGCACGTCCCCCATAACGACGATGGCCCCCATCAGCCCCCGGCCCTCGTCGTTGCCCACGTTGGAGCTGTACCAGTAATACCCTGGCCCATCGAGGTTGATGTTGACCTTGCCCCGCGAATGGTTGGGCAGCCAGATCCACTGGTAGTCCCCGTTGCTCGGGATGATCGCACAGTGGGTGTTCTTGTCGTCGTTGAGGAACTCGATCTCCAGGTCGCCGCCATGGGGCATGACGAGTATGGAGGGCGAATACGTCAACTCGTCTTCGGTGATCCTGATCGTGGCGCTCATGCGCCCGTCGTCACCCTCGTCTACGTGCCCGAGCCCCCCGTGGTTGAGCAGACGCCCTATGGTCGCCTTGTTCTGATGGTCAAGCCCAAGTTCGCTTACAACCGCTGAAAGCTCTTGTTGCTCGGTCGCCATCGATGCTCTCTCCTTTCCCCAGCTCTTCACCAAGAATGCTACGTCTACAACCTCGTAGGTGCCCTTGGTTCCACCCCCTAACGCGTTACCCCCAGGAACAATACAATAATATATCAACCCGCTTGATGCAATCGTTGTGAACGGAAGAGCAGGCAACGTGCTTTTTGTTGCTTTCCAGGGCGTTGGGCGCGCCAGGGACGTCGCATACCATGCAAGGCATCCTGAGAGGCCACGGCGAAGGGTGGGGGTTCGCAGG
>DASUPX010000024.1:0-3381 GCA_036280905.1 Rubrobacter sp.
GCTGCTCTGGGTCTCTTCCTCCTCGACGGGGGCCCTCTCGGGCTCCCTCGGGGTCGACGGCTCCGCCGTGGGACGGGCCCCACGGTTCCTGGCGCTTGCGTCGATCACGACGCGGCGACGCTTCTTCTGCGGGCGGCCTGACTGCGGCACGGAGACCGGCTCCTCAGCGGGGGCCTGGGCGATGGTGGCGTTGTGGCCGGACTGCTCCGCCTCGGCCCGGGCTTCCTGCGCCTCTGCCTCCTGGGCCTCGGTGCGGCCGTTTGACGCGCTACCGTCCCCGAACACCCTCTCGTAGACATTGTCGTCTACAGAGGAGGAGTGGCTCTTCACGTCCACG
Source organism: Rubrobacter sp. (assembly GCA_036280905.1). GTDB lineage: Bacteria > Actinomycetota > Rubrobacteria > Rubrobacterales > Rubrobacteraceae > Rubrobacter_D. The sequence goes on from DASUPX010000024.1 coordinate 338, forward strand.
CCCGCCTCCTGCAGGCGCTGTAGCACTTCCTTGTTCTCCAGCGATTGCTCGCGGGCTATCTCATAAACTCTCTTACTCATCCGATCCCCTACCCTCTACCATTCCCTCGAACTCGGCGGCCTGCGCCTGGTGCGACTGGATACCGCAGAAGAGCGAGCCCGGGAGCGCCATGTTGGCGCACCTGCGGCCGTTGGAGAGAACCGCCCTGCAGCGGTGCATCGTGGAGTCCTCATCGGGCTCCCAGTCCTCTTCCTCTTCCTCGTACTCCGTCGCCTGGCTCTCGGGCTTGATGTCTATCTTCCAGTCCGTCAGCTTCACGGCGAGGCGGGCGTTCTGGCCCTCGCGCCCGATCGCCAGCGAGAGCTGGTCGTCGGGGACGATCACCTCCGCCTGCTTCTCGTCCTCATCCAGGTACACCTCCCTGACCCGCGCGGGGCTCAAGGCCTTGGCTATAAACCGTGCGGGCTCGGGGTCCCACTGGATGATGTCTATCTTCTCGTTCCTGAGCTCGGAGACGACGGCCCTGACGCGGCTACCCCGCGGCCCGACACACGCACCCACGGGGTCGACGCCGGCCTCCTTTGACCAGACGGCCACCTTGGACCGCAAACCGGCCTCCCTGGCGACAGCCTTGATCTCAACGAGCCCGTCATAGATCTCCGGTACCTCGAGCTCGAAGAGGTTCCTGAGCAGGGCTTCGTGGCGCCGGCTCACGGTCAGGCTGGGTCCGCGCCCACCCTCCCTTATCTCAAGGAGGAACACCTTGAGGCGCTGGCCGTTCTCGTAACGCTCGTTGGGCACCTGCTCGCTGGCTGGCAGGATCGCCTCGACCTGGCCAAGGTCGACCAGCGTCATGCGCCTGTGCGCCTGCTGGACAATGCCGGTTACGACGTCCTTGCCGACCCGGTCCCCGTACTCGGCCATCAACTGCTCGCTGTGAACCTCGCTGAGGCGCTGGTAGAACGTCTGACGCATCACCTGGGCCGCTATGCGCGTGAAGTCGTGGGGCGTTATATCCTCCCCCTCTTTCATCACCCTGAGGTCGCCGGTCTCCTCGTCCAGAACCACCCGGGCATCCTCTTCGGCCCCTTCACGTCCCTCGTAGGCGGCGAGCAGGGACTCTTCGAGCACGCCCTTCACGGTCTCGAAGGGGATACCCTTCTCCGTCTCGATCTCGTGTAGCGCTGACAACAATGCCGTATTCATTTGTATATGTCCTCCTTGAGGTTCGCGCGGGTCACGGAGCCGAACGGCAGCTCCACCTCTGCTCCCTCGGAGAGTTTTAGAACGAAGGAGTCCTCGCCCGCCCGATCTATGACGCCCGTAAAGTTGCGGCGTCCGTCGAGCGGCTCGGTCGTCCTTATCTTCGCCTCGTGGCCCTTGAAACGCCGGAAGTGCTCCGGCTTGGTCAGCGGGCGCTCGATTCCGGGCGACGACACCTCGATTGGCCCGTCATAACCCTCGGCTTCGAGGGCAGGGGCGACGACCGCGGCGATGCGCGAGCAGAACTCGTGATCCACCGGCCCGTTCTCCCTGTCTAGGAGCAGAGAAAGCAAAGCCCCCCCCGAGAACCTGGCCTCTACAAGCTCGGTTCCCTCAGGGAGCACCCCCTCGACCACCTCTGTCAGCCGCTCTAGCTTCGCCGTCTCTCTCACCTTCTCCGAACGATAAAAAAAGCAACGGGTCCGAGGACCCCTTGCTCACTTAACAGCATGCGAGATTATATCTCAGAGTATCTAGGTTACAAGGCTTGCAAACGCCCCCCAGAGGCCCCCGAAGAGGTGTTTCCGACCCCCACCTAACGGGCGTCTATCCGGTCAGACGACGCACCAGTTCCGGTAGATTATGGGGGTCGTCAACCACGTGCGAGCGGTCCAGAATGTCCGAGTCGCGAAACTTCTGGCGGGTGAGCTCGGTGGTGACCGCGATGGCCTGCGCCCCCGCCGCAAGGGCCGACTGGATGCCCGCCGGAGAGTCCTCGATGGCGAGGCATTCTCCCGGCTCGACACCGAGCTCGCGGGCCACGAGCAGGTACATCTCCGGGGACGGCTTGCCGTGCTCGACGTCCTCCCTGGTGGCTATTACGTCGAACTCGTCCGCAATGCCGAGTATTCCAAGAACCTGCAGCGCCTCTTCCTTGTGTGACTGGGTGGCGAGCGCCGTCGGGTAGCCCTCACGCCTGACCTCGCTCAGAAGCGCCAGGTTGTGGGGATAACGGACGGAAGTTACGTGGTCGGGGTCGGAGAGCAGCTCTTCGTAGATGCGAAGCCTGACCTCAACGTAGGCCTGCCAGGGTTGCTTTACCCCGTACTCCTCCATGCGCGCCCGAGCCGCTTTCTCCAACCCGAAGCGCTGCACGAGCCCGACGGCCACCTCCCGACGCGAGAGGCCCACGAAGTCCGCGAAGGCGGCCTCGACCTCGCGCTCGTCAAGGTCGGGACGTAGTTCCGTGGCGGCGCCGGCATATGAGATCGCCTTCAGCTTCTCGGTCTCGACCAGCGTACCGTCCAGGTCGAAGACGAACGCACGAATCATGCGGGACCCACGCCGCGAGCCTTGCGGGTAAGCGGAGTGTCATCCGCGTCTCCTACCATGCTTCCGTCCGCCTCCCTGTAGACCAGCATGCCACACGCCATTCTACAGGCGATCGCCAGCCGCGCAGGTGCTAGGGTGCGAAGTACAGCGCGGGCAGGTACAGGCTCGCCACGATGACGCTGAACACGCAGGCGAGCCCGTAGAAGAGCATCCTGTTCGTCCACTCGCCCCGCTCGGTGTCGTCGAGGGGATTGTTCCGTAACTCCATCCACGTGACGATTCCGGAGGACCCCGCTACGAGCAGTAGCGAGAGGCCGGTCGCCCACGTAGCTGCGGTCCCGACATTCCCGGTAGCGGCGTACAGGACCATCAGGCCCAGGAATACGGAAGCGGAAGCCCAGAAGATCGCCGTTGCGGCGGTGACCAGTGCCTTCGCGTACCTGCCAGGGTCAGGACGCCTGGGCTCCCGATCACGCCCTCTGCCCTGCCGCGGCCGATACATACCCGTC
>DASUPX010000025.1:0-8089 GCA_036280905.1 Rubrobacter sp.
CTCGCCGATGGTGACGTTGTTCTCCTCGTCCTCGGCGTCGTAGTTGTAGAGGCGGTCGGGATAGTAGCCCGACATTATCTTGTCGCCCAGGCAATGCCTCAGCTCGGCCTCGGTCATCCTGCGGTGCAGGCCGAGGGCCGCTATGAGGTGTATGTCCTCGACGCCCTTGGCGTGGGCCTTCTCCAGCACCTTCTCGATCACCAGCTGCCTCGCGTCGGGCCGCTGCATGGGCGGGAGCGGCAACGAGAGGTCGTCGAAGGCTATGGTGAGCTTCATCCCGGGGAAGAACAGCTCGTGGAGCGGCTCCATGTCAAGCGGTTCCAGGAGCGCACGTTCGATCGCAACGCCGGGGTCGGGCAGGGGATCCTTCGGACCAGGTGGGTAGATCACCCGCGTCCCCTCTGGTAGCTTCTCGAAGTGAAAGGCGTCCCCCGCGTTGAACATCATCGGCGGGCTGTCTTTCTCCAGAAACGTTACGAAACCCGGCTTGCTCAATGTCGCTCCCTTCGGTCGCTCTAGCTGTCAGCTTTCAGCTTTTCGTGCGCCCGTCCTACCTGCTGCTCAGCCCACACGCTCGGCTCTGGCAGCACAGGTTCGTTTTCATACCAGCACCAACTCCGTAGTGATTCTAGCTGACCGCTGATGGCTGGCGGCTAACTGCTCTGAGATCGAAGACCACCTTCACGTTGCCATCGCGGCCCGCCGACCTGGCAGCGGCGATGGCTCTGTCGTATTCCTCCAGCCTGAAACGTGGTCCTACCATCGTTTCGAGCTTTATCTCAGGCGCAAATCGGAGGGCGAGGGCGAAGCTGCTCGTCGCCTCTCCCTCGTGTTCTTCGGCGCCATAGGCGTAGGTACCCTTGAGCCCGATCTCCTTGTACCAGAGCGCGGTCAGGTCGAGGCTGCTCTTCGCCGAAGGCATCCCGACGAGAGAGACCTCGCCTCCGGGCTTCGTGAGGCGGAGGGCATCCTCGATGGTTCGCTGGGAACCGACGCATTCGAAGACCCTGTCGGCCCCACCCATGACGACCGGCTTGCCCAACTCAGGCCGGTAGGCTTCCGTACCTAGCATTTCGGGCAAGGTGGTGTAGGCATCCTTCGGATCGACGATCTCGTTAGCCCCGAGACGGAGCGCCTCTTTTCGCTGGCGGTCGTGCTTGGCGACGCAGATGATCCTGCCGGCCGGCGTGAGGTGGCGGAGGGCTGCGACGGTGAAGAGGCCGACGCTGCCGGCGCCTATCACGAGGCTGGTGTCGTCCGGGCCGGGGGCCGACCCGAGAGCGGCGTGCACCGCGCACGCGAGTGGTTCGATTGCGACGGCCGCCTCGTCGGGCACGGGGTCGGGAACGCGGTGGAGTTGCGAGGGGTGGACGACGAGCGTCCCACCCGACCAGCCACCGCCGGTGTCGTGGCAGAAGCCCGTCTGTATGCCTGGGCCTATATCGCCCCTGGCCACGTTCAGGCACAGGGCGTGGCGGCCCGAGGCGCAGTAGGGACAGGGGGGGGCGATGCCGCGCACCCTGCAGCCGAGGGCCGGTTCCACCACCACGCGTTCTCCTGCCAGGAAGCCCGAGTTGTCCTCCGCCACCTCCCCGAATATTTCGTGGCCCATCACGAAGGGTGGGGAGGTGATCGGGGAGAAGTAGGGCGAGTTCTCGGAGGACAGCGTGCCCAGGTCGGAGCCGCAGATGCCGGAGAGCAGCGGCCTCACGCGCACCCATTCCGGCGTCGGAAGTTTGGGGTCCTCTATCTCTTCGAGCTGGAGCGGGGAGAGGCGGCCCGTCTCAAGGGTCTTGATACGTTTGGCGGCGGCACGCATCAGGAGGTAGCGGGGGATGGACTTCCTGTAGACGAGGGCCCGCACGCTAGACCTTCTTGGCCAAGCCGTTCTTGTCCCAGTGTTCTATCCTCCAGCCCCTCTCCTTCGCCGCGGCCCCGAGACGGCGGTCCGGGTTGACGGCGACGGCGTTTCCAACGGCCTCCAGCATGGGGAGGTCGGAGATCGAATCAGCGTAGGCGTAGGAGCGAGAGAGGTCGAGGTTGCGGCGCCTGGCGAACGAGGCGAGCATCCTGGCCCTGGCATCCCCGGCGACGGGGGCACCGACCAGCTCCCCGGTGTAGTGGCCGTCCTCCTGGGCAAGGGTAGAGCAGAGCACGTCGTCGGCGAGGTCCTTCATGGGCGCGAGGAGGAAGTCCAGGGCGCCTGATAGCAGCACGATGCGGTGGCCCGCGGCCTTGTGGTCAAGAAGCTGCTGCAATGCATCCGGAAAGATGCGCTCCAGGGTAAAGCCGGCAAAGCTCTCCTGGCCGAGGTGACGGGCGCGTGAGGGCTTCCAGCCGGCGTAGTTCTTGTAGAAGGCGCGGTTGAAGTGGGCGCGGCTGATCTTGTCCAGGCCCCAGTAGTAGGGGATCTTGGTCAGAAAACCGGCGAGCCAGAGCGGGCGCAACGGCGCGGGCAACTCCTGCATCCTGAGCCAGGCGAAGTACGAGACCACGTTGGAGCCGACAAGCGTTCCGTCCACGTCGAAGATGGCGGCCACCTCCCCCGGCTTCTCGGCGGCGGCCTTCTTGCGCTTCTTGCGGCCCGGGCGGGTGGTGATGGCGGGCAGGTGGGCGCCCTGCATCCAGGCCCGCCAGTCGACCTGGGTGATGTCGAACGGGAAGTCCTCGCGGTCCCATTCGGGCATGGCCTCGTAGAGAGCCGCGGTCCGGAAGGTCGAGAAGGTGGACGTCATGTTCGCGTAGGCGCCGTAGATGCGGCTGTAGTACAGGCTCATCCTGGCCCGCTTCTCGGCGCGGGCTATCCTCTGCCTGGCATCCTGGGCCATGTGCCCCTCCGGCATCCTCGCCACGAGCGTGCCCGCCACCTTCAGGACGGTTAGCTCGGTCTTGAGCTGCCCCTCGACCCGCTTGCGTCCCGGAAAGGACCACTCGGGAACCTGGATGGGGCGTCCGCCAGAATCCCGCAGAGGGTTCTCCACGAAGTAGGAGCGCACGATGTCGTAGAGGTCACGGTAGCGGATTGGGTTACGTTCCCCCGAGGCGACCTGGAAGACCTCGGGCCTCTCGGGACGCCTGACGCCGGCGGCCAGGATGGCGTTCACCACGTGGTCTACCGGCACGATGTCCACGTAGCTCTTCGGGTTGCCCGGAAACTCGCGCAACACGCCCTTGGCGAAGGCCATGATTATGGGGTCGGCCATCCTTGTGCCCTGGATCCAACCGGGATAGGGTTCCCTGTGGCTGCTCTCTATTATGGCGGGCCTGAGTAGGACGAGCGGCGCCTCACCCCTCTCCTCTACGGCCATCCGCTCGGCGAGCGACTTGGTGAAGGTGTAGACGTCGTTCCAGCCGAGCTCCCGAGCCCGCAAGGTCCCACGCTCGACGAGCCTCTCGCGCATCCAGGCACGCCTGAGCTGGTCCACCCTCTCCGCGACCTCGTCCTCCTCCCCGACCATCCCGAGCTCCTGCCGCGCCTCCGTCTCGAAGCGCCTGAGCAGGGAGCTTTCCTGCGAGGCCGCGTCAACCTCCTCTACCACGGCCTCGAGGCCGAGCACCTCGGTACGGGCGTCCAGGTACGTGCCGTTGGGCGAGCTGTTGCCCGGCGGCGCCTCGGGCGCGTCCTCTTTTATGGTTCCGGCCACGTAGGCGGTGGAGATGTGCATGAACAGCGGCCTCTTCTCCCAGCCGCGCGCGAGCCTCAGAAGCCCGAGGGTACCGCGGACGTTCGAGTCGACCGCGGCGTCGAGGGGGGCGTCGAAGATCACCGAAGCCGCGGAGTGGATCACCACGTCCACCTCGCGGGAGAGCTCGGCGAGGTCCGCACCCCCCAGCCCGAGCGAGGGTTCGTGAACGTCACCCTCCAGCACGCGTACCTTCCCGGAGACGTAGGCCTCGAAATCATCGCCCAGCTCCTCGCGCAGGCCGCGGAAGGCCGAGGCGCCGAGCATGTCCTTCCGGAACCGCTCCGAAGCGCTCTTTCCCCTGGAAGGTCTGACTAGCAGATAAAGGCGACCGAGATCCGGGAGGGAACGCAGGATCTTCTCCACCAGCGCCGTCCCTAGAAAGCCGGTCCCGCCGGTCAGCAGTATCATCTTGTCCGTGTACGCCTCGCGGAGCAACTAGCTCCCCCTCTCCTCGGTACGCTGTCCTACTTTCCTCTCGGTGCCCTTGATGAGGGCCCGCGCGTTCTCCCTGTGCCGCCAGAGGACGAGTGCCCCGCCCACGATGGTGTACAGGATATAAGGGAGGGGTTGACCGGTCAGCCAGAACACGAAGGGGCTGACGATCATGACCGAGATGGCGCCAAGCGACGTGTAGCGGCTCAGCAGCACGACCGCCCACCAGAAGGCGAAGAGCCCTAGGCCAACGAGCGGGGCAAGCCCGATGGTCGTTCCTGCCCCCGTTGCCACGGCCTTCCCCCCCTTGAAACGCAGGAAGACCGGCCAGCAGTGGCCAACCACCGCGGCCAGGGCAACCACCGCGATGAGCCAGGAGTTCTCCGTGAGGAGCCTGGCGACCACCACGGGGATAAGACCCTTTACCATGTCGCCCGCGAGCGTGAGCACTGCGGCCCGTTTGCCAGCGGCCCTGAGCACGTTGGCGGTGCCGATGTTGCCGCTGCCCACCGTCCGCACGTCCACGCCGAGGGCCCGCCCGACCAGGTACCCGGTCGGCACAGAGCCCAACACGTAGCCGAGCAGCACCAGAAATATCCCCAACATGGCGCAAAGAGTATAGCGGACCGACGAATCCTGGGCCGCCGCCTGCGAAAGCCGAACGCTTCCCATCTCTACGAGACGAGGTGGGTTAACATGCCGCCATGAAAGACGGCACCATATTGCGCCCCATGACGGCCGCCGACGCCGACGCTGTCTACCAGACGAGCAGCCAGGCCCTGCCGGCAACCGACGAAGAGCGCCGGCAGGTAATGAACCGCAGTACAGAGGAGGTCGAACGGCGCAAGAGGCGCTACAGGCACTTCCTCGAGCACGATCCGGAAGGCGCCTGGGTCGCCGTTGACGACGACAGGGTAGTCGGCATCGCACTGGCGCTAGAGAGGGAGGGCATATGGGTTCTCTCCCTCCTCGCCGTCGCCGAGGAGTACAGGGATCGGGGCCTGGGAAAGATGTTGCTCGACCGCGCCCTCATCTACGGAGAAGGATGCCGGGGGGCCATGATCGCCGCCTCCACGCACCCAGCGGCCATGCGCCGCTACGCCCTGGCAGGCTTCGCGCTCCAGCCAACCCTCATGGCAAGCGGCGGGGTAAGCCGTGAATCGCTGCCGGCGGGGCTGAAGGCCAGGGAAGGGTCAGAAGAGGACCTGGAGGTAGCCGCCAAGATAGACAGGACCATACGGGGCGCCCCACACGGGCCAGACCTGGATTTGTTGCTCCGGAACGGCTCGAGATTGCTTGTTGCCGACGGTCCCGAAGGCAGCGGATACGCGGTCTTACTAGAGGGCTCCCCGGCCCTCCTCGCCGCCACTTCGCCCGGGACGGCCACCGACATGCTCTGGTCCTGCCTCGCCGAGAGCGATGGCAACGAGGTCGAAGTGCACTGGATCACGGCCGCCCAGAACTGGGCGCTCCCGGTGGTGCTTGGAGCCGGCCTCTCCCTCTCGCCCGCAGGCCCACTCTGCGTACGAGGCGAACTGGGCCCACTAACACCCTACCTGCCGAGCGGACCGTATTTGTAGAGTAAGAGCTATCAGCCTTCAGCTGTCAGCTCTTACTCTGGTGGAGTATCCTATTGTGACAACCCATCTCCGCAAGGACACAGGGTTGGTGAGCGCGACACGGATGGGGCCGCACGAAAAAGCTGATAGCTGACAGCGCGGCAAGCCTGCGGCTTGCCGCTAAAGCCACATCTCGCGGGTGCGGGCGACCTCGAGGGCGCGTTCCATGGCCCTTGCTTTGTTGCGGGTCTCTTCGTATTCGAGGGATGGTACGGAGTCGGCCACGACGCCGCCTCCAGCCTGGAAGTAGGCCATGCCGTCCTTGAGCAGGGCTGTGCGGAGCGTTATGCAGGTGTCCAGGCGGCCGTCTATACCGTAGTAGCCCGTGGCGCCGGCGTAGGGGCCGCGGCGGGTGCTCTCGAGCTCGTCGATGATCTCCATGGCCCTGACCTTGGGGGCCCCCGAAACCGTGCCGGCAGGGAAGGCGGCGGCGAGGGCGTCCAGGGCGGTCAGATCCTGACGCAGGTCTCCTTCGACGGTGGAGACGATGTGCATAACGTGCGAGTAGCGCTCTATCTCCATAAAGCTCTCGACCGTTACAGAACCGACATCGCTCACGCGCCCGAGGTCGTTGCGGCCGAGGTCCACGAGCATGACGTGCTCGGCCCGCTCCTTCTCGTCGGCCAGGAGGTCCTCGGCCAGGGCGGCATCTTCCAACGGGTCGGCGCCGCGGCCGCGGGTACCGGCGACGGGCCTGGTCATGACCCGGCGCCCCTCGACCCGGACCAGGGGTTCAGGTGAGGCCCCGACCAGGGAGAGACCTCCCAGCTTCAGGTAGGTCATGTAGGGCGATGGGTTTACCGTACGCAGGCCGCGGTAGAGAAGCAGGGGGTCGAGGTCCCCGATCTCGGCGGCAAACCTCTGGGAGGGCACGATCTGGAACGCGTCGCCCGCCCTGATGTACTCCTTGGCGCCCTCCACCGCCTCCTCGTAGCGCTCCCTGGTGAAGTTGGAGGAGATGTCGAACCCCGTGCCGAAGGCCGGCGGCCGGCGCAGGAGCGGGGCCGAGAGACGCTCAGAGATCCTGCGTATGTCATCTGCGGCCCGCCTGTAGGCCGCGGAGAACCCCTCGCCCTCCACGTCGCGCAGGCCGGCGGCATCGACCAGCGAGATGACCAGCACCTTGTGCCTGAGGTGATCGAAGACGATCAGGGTATCCGTGACGGCGAAGTAGGCCTCAGGAACATTCAGGTCGTCCTCTGGGGCATCAGGTAAGTTTTCGAGGTACCGGACTGCATCGTAGGAGAAATACCCAACAGCCCCCCCGACGAAGGCCGGCAGGTTCGGGAGCGGGGCCACGGTCTTCTTGCCAACTATCTCGGCCAGGCCCCTGAAGGGGTCTTTCGCGGGAACCTCCCGCACGCCGTCGGCGTCTACGACGGTGTAGATGCCGTCTCTGTAGGAGAGCGTGCGCTTGGGGTCGAAGCCGAGGAACGAGTAGCGTCCGAACCTCTCGGCCGACTCGGCGCTCTCCAGAAGGAAGACCGTGTCCTCCTCGGCGAACCTGAGGACCGCCGATATGGGCGTCTCGAGGTCGCCTATGAACTCCGCGTACAGCGGCACCACATCGTAGGTGCGGGCGAGCGTGCGCGCCTCTGAGAGCGAAGGGACGAGGTTCGTCCTAGCCGTGGCGGTCACGCAGCACCTTCGCCACCCGTTCCGTCCCGACACCGCGCTCCTCCAGCAAAACCAGGAGGTGGTAGACGAGGTCGGCGGTCTCCTCGGAGAGCCTATCGTCCGTCAGGGCCGCGATGACGACCTCCACGGCCTCCTCCCCCACCTTCTGGGACAATCGCTCTGGCCCGCCCTCGATCAGGGACACCGTGTACGATCCCTCGGGCATCTCCTCGTGGCGTTGCGCTATGGTCGCCGCCAGACGCTCGATCATCGTTCCGAGGCGGACCTCGCTCTCTGCGGTGGCCGCCACCCCTTCCCCGGCGAGGCTGGTAAAGAAACAGCTTTCCTCACCGGTATGGCAGGCCGGGCCCCGGGGCTCGACCACGTAGAGGAGGGCATCCCCGTCGCAATCCAGCCTGACCTCGACCACCTTCTGCGTGTTGCCGCTCGTCGCGCCCTTCCGCCAGAGCTCGGAGCGCGAGCGGGAATAGTAGTGGGCCTCGCCGCTGTCGAGCGTCGTCTCGACGGCCTCGCGGTTCGCATAAGCGAGCGTGAGCACGCTCCCCGTCGCAGCATCCTGGGCGACGACGGGCACCAGACCGTTACCATCGAACGTTATCCTGTCCGTGGCAGGTATCATCGTTTCGGCCTAGTTGCCAAGCTTGACCTCCCGTTCGGGTTCCAGCAGCCGCACGGGAATGCCGGCCCGGCTCATACGCTCCTTGACCTCGGCTA
>DASUPX010000026.1:0-2044 GCA_036280905.1 Rubrobacter sp.
AAGGTGGCCGGCGACTGCGAGCAGGTCTCCCGCGGCTGATGAGGCAACCGACGCCACTATCGACCATCCGGGCCCCGCCATCACACCGGTGGGGCCCGGATGGCCGCTCTGATCTTCGGCCGGCATACCAATGGCCCGAACGGGCCATCTTCTCTCGTGTCCCGAACATGGCCCGAACGGGGGAAGTCACCCCCTCCCACCTCGGCTTGAATGGACCCGTAAGCCAGGCACGAGACGAGCGAAGGAGATCGAGATGTACGGAACCGTTCAGCACGAGGCGTGGAGGCAACGTCCCCGGGAGATCAGGCAACAGCTCGCGATGATTCGCCAGGAGAAAGCGGTGCGTAAGCACGGCGGCGAGACGCCAGGCCTGTTGCGGGATCTGGGATGGGAACTGGCGCGGGTCGCGGGGCCCATAGGCAAACGCCTCCGCCAGAGCCCGGGAACGCACGCGCGGGCCAGACCGCCAACGCCAGAAGGGAACCAACGATGAACGACACGCAAGCCAGCACCCGTATCGTCATGCCCCCATGGGATGCACGAGTGCCGAGAACACGGACACCACGCAGCGGCAACGAAGCGGAAGGGGGACCCCGCGTGAAAGCCTAGCGTTCGAAAGCAGAAAGAATCGACAAGCGAGAGGAGAACAGACGAAATGACCACACCACAAACCCCCGACCTGGCCACCATCAAGGGGCGTCAGCAGAAGGCCTGGTCCTCCGGTGACTACGGCAAGGTAGGCGTGCTGCTTCTGATCATGGCCGAGCAACTCGTCGAAGCAGCCGACCTGCAGCCCGGACACAGGGTGCTCGACGTGGCCGCCGGCAACGGCAACGCCTCCCTGGCCGCCGCAAGGCGCTTCGGAGAGGTAACCGCCGTGGATTACGTCCCCATGCTGCTGGAGGAGGGGAGGAAGAGGGCCGAAGCCGAGGGCCTGAAGATAGATTTCGTGGAGGGCGATGCCGAGGACCTCGCCTTCGATGATGCCTCCTTCGACGTGGGCATCTCCACGCTGGGCATAATGTTCGCCCCCAACCAGGAAAAGGCGGCCGAAGAGCTGCTGCGGGTGGTCAGGCCAGGAGGCACCCTCGCGATGGCCAACTGGGTCCCCGACGGCTATATTGGGGAACTCTTCAAGACCATCGGCAAGTACGTGCCGCCTCCCCCTGGCTTGAAGCCTCCTTTCAGGTGGGGAACAGAAGAGGGGCTCGACGAGCTACTCGACGGCGGCATAGGCTCGCTGCAGACGAGGCGGCGCACCTTCGTCTGGCGTTTCCCGTCAGCCAGGCACCACGTGGAGTTCATGCGCGAGTACTACGGCCCGCTCAACAAGGCCTTCGGCGCGCTCGAAGAAGACGGCCACAACGGCCTGGAGCAGGACCTGATCTCCCTGGCCGAGCGCTACAACCACTCGGAGAACGGGACGGCCGTACTGCACGCCGACTACCTGGAGGTGGTCGCCACCAGGCGTTAGGTGGTCCGCTTCGCGCACCACGCTGTCAGCTTTCAGCGGTCAGCCGTCAGCTTTTTCGCTTTCGGCTGACCGCTTTCAGCTTCAAGAAACGTCTGCGGGTTCTTCCTGGTGCCGGGATCCGAGTAGGCGAGTTACCTGGGCCTCCAGCTCGTCGCAGGCGTCTAGCACCAGGCGTAACCCTTCGCCCTCGGAGAGATCACCACCGTCGTAGTCCGCCAGGATACCGGCCTCCGTGGTCGGGTAGAGGCCGGTGGCGAGGCGTTGGCTTCGCAGCGCGACGAGCCGTTCGTCGTCTCCGGCAAGGTCCAGTATAGAGTCCACGTAGAGGGCCACGGTCTCGTCGTGCATCCCGTCGGTGACGGCCGCGTGGAGCAGCTCCCTGCTCAGGATCTCGAAGTCAGGGACCCTGAGCACATCCCCCGTGAGCCTGAAGGTCCTTACGCTTCTGTCGGGCACGACCTCGAGGCCACCTTCTCTTACGCGTTCTGCGGCGCCCAGGACCATGGCGACCGCCGTCAGGGTCGCCTCCGGGTAATTGCTGTCCATGCCGCGCAGCTCCAGCGTCCCCTG
>DASUPX010000027.1:0-2445 GCA_036280905.1 Rubrobacter sp.
TTATCCCGGTGTGTACGTCGTCGGAGACATCGAGGACGTGACGGTCGGCGATCTCGCGCTCCACCGCGTAGTCGTCTAGCAGCGACCGGTGTGCGTCGCCGCTCAGGACGAGCGCCAGCTTCCACGCGAGGTCGTAGCCGTCATGCAGCCCCGAGTTCAGCCCCTCACCCCCGAACGGGCTGGAGAGGTGGGCGGCGTCACCGATGAGGAACCGCCGGCCGTCCGCCAGGCGCGAGACGATCCGCCGGTGCATCCGGAAAGGCGAGACCCATGCAACGTCGGTGGGCCTTGACCTTCCGCCGATCCGTGCCTCGGTGCGGGCGACGACGTCCTCGACGGATACCGTCTGTGCCGTCTCTTCCAGGTCCTGGAAGGTCAGCCAGCGCCCGCCGGGCAATGGCGCCAGCAACATCATGCCGCTCGGGCCGCAGAAGAAGTTGCCCTGGTCGCGCGGGACGGGGGCCTCCATGGCGACATCGGCGACGAGGAAATGGCCCTGGTAGGTGGTTCCTTCGAGCGACTCGCTCATCGAACGGCGGGTGACGCTGTGCGCCCCGCCCGCCCCGATCAGGAAGTCCGGCCTGACCGTCTCGAGGGTACCGTCCTCGTGCGCGAGCTCGACGGAGACGTCGTCGGCATCCGTCTCCACTTTCGTCGCCGTGACCCCCCTCTCGATCGAGCCGCCGAGCGACGCGAGATGGGCCTCGAGGATCCGCTGGGTCTCGTACTGCGGGAGGCTGCACTGAAACTCGCAGCGGCAGTCGATGCCCTCGAAATCCAGCGCCGCAAGCTCGGACATGTCAGGGCCGTACACACGAACGCGGTGGACGTGCTCGGCGCTCTGGAGGAAAGGTTCGAGCAGGCCGACGGAATCCAGGATCTCCAGGGTGCCAGGCTGAATCGCCGTGGCACGCGCCTCGTGGTGTGGCCGCACCTCCTGCTCCACGAGCCGCGCGGTTACGCCGTGGCGGGCGAGCTCGGAGGCGGCGAAAATCCCCGAGGGTCCGGCGCCGATGATCAGGACGTTCTCTTGCGCCATTATCCTCCTCCAGAAGCCAGCCACCAGGCATGGAAGTCTAGCAAACCACCAAATCTGGAGCTACCGCGAAACTCGTCGGTCGGCGGCGTTGACCGCCTGCCTCAACCGCCTGCGTGCCAGACTCGTTTCTTCCAGGCCATAATTAGCCTTCTGAGAAGGAGCACGAAGGTGGCGAAGATCAGGGCGGTAAACAGCCCGTAGTAAACCCAGGATACCTGCGGCAAGTAGAACTGGAATCTTCCCGGTGCTCCGGTTTCCACGTTGATGTCGATGCTCCACCCCTTCAGGATGACCAGCGTCAGGAGCGCCAGGCAGAGCCCAACCACCAGAACCAGCAGTAGCAGGAAGGTGAGGAAGGCGAGATCCCAGAGTCCCTCCCGCGGGCGCCGGATGCCGGCCTCCTCGAAAACACGTTGTTCCAGGGCGTAGACGCCTTCCACCCTGTAGACGTGTTCCCTTGCCGCGGTCGATTCCAGGGTTTCGCCGGCCCGCGGATGCAGGTTGAAGAGTATGCGCTTCAGGCCGAATGGGGAGGTCAGAACGGCGGCCACCACGGTCAGCCCGACTAGAAGCACCATCACGGACCGCACGGCTGGTCCGACCTGCTGTCCCCCCTCCAACGCTTCGCCGATGTAGCCAGCGTCGAACCTCAACAGCGCCGCGACCAGGTCGAGCAGGTAGAACACGTTACCGAAACTCTGGAGGGGCAACGCTATCACCAGCGCGGTTAGTACCGCCGTTACCATAAGGACCCGGTATGGCGGGGAAGGCAACGACCGTAGGAAGAGCTCGACGGCCCTGCGGGCCTTCCAGTTGGATTCGGGGTCGTCGGCGAGCGCGGCGGCAGCATGGTAACGGCGGTTGAGGGCGTTCAGGTTCCTGTTGATGTGATGCGTGACGAAGTAGGTGAGGAACCATCGCAGATACGGAACCTTGACCTGGCTTCCCGGCCCCTTGCGGGCCCATGGCAGCCAGACCACCCCGGGAAGCGCCCCGACCTCATCCAGCGTCTCCTGGTAGGCCCCCAGAAGCCCCACCAGATGCTCCCTGCTATCCTGGCCGACCCCCGGCTCGGCTGTCATACCCTCCGGAACCGTGCGGTTCTCGGAAGCGGGCGGCGACTTCTCCCGGCCACCGGCTGCCGCCTCCGGCTCATGGCCCGACCAGCTCTTGTCCCTCTCCAACGTGCCTCTCGCCTTTCGCGCTGCAAACCCGGAATCAGCCCGGGCGTGGACGGCACGTATTCTAGCTCACTCTTCGAGCGGACCGGTGCGGAGTCTAGGGTCGAGTCTCGGGCGCGCCGGTTACAACCGGTGCCGCAGCCACTACGGGGACCCCGCGCTTCCCTCGCGGGCCGCCCGAAGAGGAACCGAAAGGTTCGCTCTACACCGCCGTGTAGTCGATAT
>DASUPX010000028.1:0-14671 GCA_036280905.1 Rubrobacter sp.
CCGGGGGTCCTCTTCGTCCCCGTCGAGCAGTATGAGCCTCGACTGCATGGCCTTTTCCAGCTGTTCGAGTCGAACCGCCTGGTTGGCGGTCGTGAACACGTGCCCCGCACCACTGTCATCCAGAACGTGGCCGAGTGCATCGTCACCAGCCTGCACATCTACCGGTACGATCACTGCGCCGGCGGAGATCACGGCCAGGCACGCTGCAACCCACTCCGGACCATTACCGCACACGATGGCCACGTGATCCCCACGCTTCACCCCTATCCCGCAGAGACCTCGCGCCAGAAGTCGTACCCGCTCCGCGAGCTCGCGATACGACCGGATCTCTACCCCCTGCTCGGCGAAGGCCACGAGGGCCGGCCTCCCTCCGCGCGCAGAGAGCCCCTCGATGACCGACCCTATCGTCTCCAACCCGCCGATCGCCCGTAACGCCCCGTCACCCATAGTTCCGCCCCTTACGTTGTAAACTTACAGTGTAAGTATAGTCATCGGGCAGGATGGCTGTCAAGGTTCTTCGGGGGCACATTCCTCTGGGTGGTGGGGGTATGGCCCTGCGAGCTCTGCGGCACTATGATGCGTGCATGGGCATCAGGGGCGTATTGTTGGACCTCGACGGAACCCTGTACGTTGGGGGCAAGGCGGTAGACGGAGCACGGGAGGCGGTAGCCTCTCTGCGGGCTTCGGGGCGCGCTGTCAGGTACGTCACGAACACGACGAGGAAACCGCGAGCCTGGGTTTGTGGGCGGTTGCGATCCATGGGCTTCCAGGTGGGGGAGACGGAGATCTTTACGCCCGCGCGGGCCGCGGTCGCCAGGATTGGGCCTGGCACCTGCTTCGCCCTGGTGGACGACTCGCTAATGGGGGACCTCGCCGGGGTGGCCATGACGGACGACCACCCTGATTACGTGCTGGTTGGGGATCTGGGGGAGGAATTCGGTTACGGGCGTTTGAACCAGGCGTTCCGCCATCTCATGGAAGGGGCCCGGTTGCTGGCGTTGCAGAAGAATCGCTACTGGCAGACCGGGACCGGGCTCGCTCTGGACGCCGGGCCCTTCGTGGCGGCACTCGAGTTCGCAAGCGGGAAGACCGCGTCCGTCGTGGGCAAGCCCGAGCGGGATTTCTTCCGACTGGCGCTGGAGGACATGGGTCTCGAGGCCGGGCAGGTGGCCATGGTTGGCGATGATGCCGAGGCTGATGTCCTTGGGGCTAGGAGGGCCGGTCTCATGGGTATACAGGTAAGGACCGGAAAATGGCAGGCCGACGCCGCGGGGGCCGACCTCATAATAGATAGCGTCGCTGATTTGCCGGAAGGTCTTCAAACAGTGGGAGGAGAAGGATGAAAGTTCAGGATATACCCGTCGAGACCAGCGGGCACTACCAGTTGGTCACCATAACCGGCGAGGTAGAGCGTGCCGTGCGGGAGGCCGGTGTGGAAGAAGGCATCTGCGTCATCGCTTCAACGCACACCACCGCAGCGGTCACCGTCAACGAGGATTACGACAGGGACGTGCCCACGGACCTTGCGGCGGCGTGCCGGGCCTTCCTCGACGTTCTGGACGTGCGCTTCGAGCACGCCGAGGGTAACAGCGACTCGCACTTTCTGACCAGCCTCTTCGGACAGTCGCAGACGCTGCTCGTAAGAGGCGGGACGCTCGATCTCGGGCGCTGGCAGGGCATCTTTCTGGCCGAATTCGACGGCCCGCGCAGGAGGACGGTCAGGGTCGCCGTCTTGTAGGTCACCTGTAATCCCGATTGTTTAGGCGGGCGTCAACATTCGGTAAGATAGGATCGTGAATCTTGGGGTCGCGGGCTCAGATGTCGTGGCCGGTCGAAAAGGGTCTTTGTGGGAGGCTTGTATGAACGGATTGGTCAAGGGTGGGCTGGCGCTAGGTGGGTTGGCCCTCGGCATCGGGGCGATACGGCGGGCGCTAAACCCGACGCCCAGGTATCTCTCCTGGGAGAAACCACCATACAATGAGTTCGAGAAGAAGGTTCTCGTGCTAGGCGGCGGCTTCGGCGGGTACACAGCGGCGATGGACCTGTGCAAGATGGTCGAGGATCGCGACGACGTCGGGGTCCTGGTGATAGCCCGCGACAACTTCTTCACCTTCTGGCCCATGGTTCCAGGTATCGTCAGCAGCGACATAGACGCCCGCAACGTCGCGCAGCCCCTTCGGCGCTCCCTTATCACCTCGGGGGCGAGCTTCAGGCGGGCGAACGTCACAAGCGTCGACTCCGAGCGCAAGATAGTCAAAGCCGAGGGCGGCATCGAGTTTCCCTACGACCAGCTCATAATCTCCCTTGGCGGCATGCCCAACTTCTTCGGCATTCCCGGGGTTGCCGAGTACAGCATGACCATGAGGGGGGTCGGGGACGCCGAGCGCGTACGTAACCGCGTCATCGAGCGTTTCGAGGAAGTCTCGCTCATACGCGACGAGGTGCCCGACTCCAAGCTAACCTTCGTGGTCATTGGCGGGGGGGCCACCGGCGTGGAGGTCGCCTCCGAGATCCACACCCTCGTGCACGAGCACCTCGCGCCCGATTACCCCAACATCGACCCCCATCGCGTCAGGATCTACCTCCTCGAAGCGCTGCCGAACATCCTGCTGGAGCTGGATCCCGCCCTCAGGCGCGCCGCCCGCACCAGGCTCGCCAACGAGCGGATCGAGGTTATGGTGAACACAATGGCCGAGGAGATAACCGACGAGTGTGTCAAGCTCAAGGGTGGGAGCCAGATAGACACGGAGAACGTGATCTGGACGGCGGGCAACCGCCCGAACCAGACTGTGCAGGACTTCGGGCTGCCCTTCGACGAGCGGACGGGGATCAAGGTCGACCTCACGCTCAAGGTCGAGGGCGAGGACGACATCTGGGCCATAGGGGACTGCGCCGCCGTTCAGGACGTTCGTCAGGAGGAAGGCAAGATCGTGCCGCCCACCGCCCAGGCAGCCATACAGCAGGGCCACGTGGTGGCAAGGAACGTGATCAAGAACATCGACGGCGAGCAAGACCTCCGGGAGTTCGAGTACAAGCCGCTAGGACAGCTCGTGGAGCTCGGGAGCGACTTCGCCGTCAACGAGGTAATGGGCGTGAGGTTCACGGGGGTCATCGCCGCCGTGTTCTGGCGTATGGCCTACCTGGTACGGTTGCGCAGCCCGCAGAGCAGAGTGCGGATCGCCGCTGACTGGATCTTTGGCCTCTTCTTCCGTCCCGCCGTTACGCAGATTCGGGGTTCATCCGACGAATAGCCCCGCAACTTGAGACACGGCCACAAAGATGCTAGTTTGACCGGGTCTAATGAGGAAAGGACGCGGCGTGACAGGGGATAGAAGACCAGGGGTCACATGAGCCTCGCAAACCAGCTTACCCTGCTCCGACTGGTGGCCGTCGTCCCCGTGATGCTGGCCCTCGCCCTACCCTTCGAGTGGGCGCGTTACGTTGCGGTGGTGTTGTACGTCGGCGCGATCCTGACCGACTACTTCGACGGGATAGTAGCCCGCCGAAATAACGAGGTCACGGGCTTCGGCAAGCTGATGGACTCGATCGCCGACAAGGCGCTCATCGTCTCGCTGTTCTTCGCGCTCGTGGGAGAGGGCTCCATGCCCGCCTGGATGGCGGCCGTCATGGTCATAAGGGAGTTCGCCGTGACGGGCCTGAGGATGGTCGCCCTAGAGGCCGGGGAGGTAATCGCCGCCAACAGTTGGGGCAAGGCCAAGATGAACGCCCAGAGCCTGGCCGTCTTTATTCTCCTGCTGGGCAAACCCGGGGCGGAGGGGTGGCAGGGGGCCCTCAGCCAGATAGGGTGGTGGGTCATGCTCGTCGCCGTGGTGCTCACCCTGCTCTCCGGCTGGTCCTACCTGAAAGACACCCCGAGGATCCTCTCCATCACCTCGAAGCGGGATCAAAGGCTCTAGAGCGGACCGCTCGGCCGACCTCGTTGTCGGCTATCAGCCAGAGCCGGCAACTTTTTGTTTTTCCGACGGCTGAAAGCTAACCGCAGATAGCCAAAAGCTGTAGAATCACGCCCCAGATGGAGGGCGGTAACGACAAGCGATTGAGGCCGGCGGAGGTTGAGATGATCCTGCGCCGCGCCGCCGAGTTGAATGCCCGCAGGTGGACCCGCGATGCCGAAGAGACCCCTTCGGTATCCCCCGAGGTTCTGGTGCAGGTTGCGGCGGCGGCCGGTCTCCCGGAGCAGGACGTGCGGCGGGCTATCTGGGACATGTCCTCGGAGAAGACGGCCGAGCCCCAGTCCTACGCCCACAGGTTCTACGGGCCGGCCCGTCTCAGGGCCGTGCGGGACGTGGAGCGCCCCGCCGAAAACGTGGGGGAGGACCTGGAAGGTCTACTGCGCCTGGATCAGGGTCTCAAGCTCAGGCGCAAGACGGAGCTCGGGTCCATGTGGGACCCCGGCGACCAGCTGGGCGTCGTGCGCAGGACACTAGACTTCTCGGGCGACAGGACTCTGCTCAAGGCCGGAAGCGTGGAGATGCGCGCTGAAGAGGTGGGGGATTCGAGGTGTGAGGCTAGCCTGACGGCCGACTACTCCAACCAGCGTGGTGAGTATCTCTCGCTGGCCGGCATCCTGGCGGCCACCCTGGCGGTACTCTTCGTACTTGCCGGCATGCAGGACCCGCTCTTCCTGCTCGGGGTCGTCCCCGCGCTCGCGGCACCGGTCTTCGGTTTCAGGTACGCCTATGGCCGGGGGTGCCGGGAGATCAGGCGTTCCCTCGACGACCTGCTCGATGCCGTGGAGATGGACAGGCCAAAGCCGGACGACGCCCAGGACCGCCCCGACCGTCCTCAAGGCCCCATACAGGGCCTCGAACCCATCCCAAGGTTCGCCCCCAACAAGAACAAGGACAAGAAGACGTAGCGTAGGGGCTGGTTCGAAACCAGTCCAATGTAGGGGCAGTTAGCGAACTGCCCTAGAGGGCCCTTCGGGTCCGGGCCGAAACCCACCCTACGTTGTTCGAACACGCTGGCATCATGGCTGTGACACCTTCCTCTTTGTCTAAGTAGGGGTCATCCCTTATATTTATCCAGTGCCGCTCAACGTCTTAAAGGAGATTTTCGGCTTCGACTCGTTCAGGCCGGGCCAGGAAGAGGTGATCCGGGCCGTCCTGGAAGGCAAGGACACCCTGGCCGTGATGCCAACGGGGGGTGGCAAGAGCCTGTGCTACCAGATACCCGCGCTGATGCAGGAGAGCCTGACGGTGATCGTCTCGCCCCTCATCTCCTTGATGAAGGACCAGGTCGACTCGTTGCTGCAGAGCTCGGTTGCCGACGCCGCGACGCTCCACTCCGGGCTCTCGGCCGAGGAGCGCTGGGAGGTGGAACGCAGGATGCGCACGGGCGAGGTCAAGATGCTCTACGTCGCGCCGGAGCGCCTGAGATCCCTGGAGTTCGTTCTCTCCCTCCGACGCGCCGGGGTCGGTTTGTTCGTGGTTGACGAGGCCCACTGCATCTCGGAGTGGGGGCACAACTTCCGCCCCGACTACCTGTTTCTGCCTCGTGCCGTGAGGGACCTTGGCAACCCGCCGGTGCTCGCCCTCACCGCCACCGCGACGCCCCGGGTCCGCAAGGACATACTGCGCTCGCTCAAGATGCGCTCGCCCGAGGTGGTCGTCACAAGCTTCAACCGACCGAACCTTACCTACAGGGTCATCCCCGCCAGAGAGAAGAAGCACAAGCTGCCGCGTATCCTTGACGTGATCCGCACGTCGCCGCCCCCCGGCATCGTCTACGGCACAACCCGCAAGGAGTGCGAGGAGCTGGCTGCCGAGCTCCGGCGCGCCGGGGTGGACGCCGCCGCTTACCACGCCGGAATGGGCTCGGCCCGGAGGGCCTCCGTGCAGGAGAGCTTCATGACCGACGAGCTGGACGTGGTCGTCGCGACCATAGCCTTCGGGATGGGTGTCGACAAGCCCAACGTCAGGTTCGTGATCCACTCCAGCGTGCCCGGAAGCCTCCCAGCCTACATCCAGGAGTCGGGTAGGGCGGGAAGGGACGGGATAAACTCCGAGTGCGTGGTCCTGTACCGTGGGGCGGACCTAGGACGACGCAAGCGGCTCGTCACGCTCGGCAAGGCCGGTGAGGGCGAGGTCTCCTCCTTCTTCTCGGCGCTGGCCGGGGTCGAGAGCGGCGGGCGGGTCAACGTACCACCTGGCTCGCTCTCGGCGCTTGGCGGCGTCGACCCCGAGTCTGCTGGCATCGTGATGGGCAGCCTGGAGGAGTCCGGCCTGATCTCCCGCGGATACGACCTGTGGGCCGAGGTGGAGGTCCACCGCATTGAGGAGGAACCGGAGGGGTTGCGCGAGGAGGTGAGCGCCGTGCACGCCGCCCTGCCAGGCTCAGGAACTGTCGGGCTGCCGGCGCTCGCGCGCAAGGTCGGCTTGCGCCCCGCCGTGGTCCAGGGGGCTGTGTACCGAATGATGGTCGACGACATTGTGGAGGCCGTCCCCCGTGGTTCACTGGTAGACGTGAGGCTCAAGGCCCCGTCGCTCGACGCTGACAGCCGTAGGACCATCGCGGCCAGGCTCAAGAACCGGGCCAACACGGCCTACGCCCAGATTCGGGACGTGGAGTCCTTCGCCGACCTGAGGACCTGCCGTCGCGAGCACCTCCTCAGGCACTTCGGCGACGAGGAGGAGGTGGCCCCGTGCGGCGGCTGCGACGTCTGCCTCGGCGAGGTGGAAGAGCCGGCCAGGACCGGTCGCGCCGGGGTTTCCATCGGAACACCGCTCGTGTCCGCGTTCGCCCATCTTGCGCCGGAGGACGACGGTTCGGGGGTGGACCCCGAGCTCTTCGAGAGGTTGAGGACCTGGCGGAGCGAGCAGGCCAGACAGCAGCAGGTGCCGGCCTACGTCGTGCTCCACAACTCGCACCTGGAGGAGATCTCCACCCACAAGCCGCACAACATACAAGAGCTCGGCGCCATCAAGGGCATCGGTCTTCGCCGCGCGGCCCGCTACGGCGAAGACCTGCTGGCCTTGATCCACGGCGAAGATGTCGGGGTCGGCGACGAATCCGACGGTACGTCGGAAACTGCCGGCACGGACGTTACGGCCGATGGTGGGGATGGCACGGAATCGAACGGCTTCCGGGTGCACCTGGAGTCGGCGGAGCGGCTCCTCGGAGAGGGCCGGGGTGCTGATGCCGTGCCCGAGCTGGGTCGCGCCATCGAGCTCGGGGGTGAAGAGGCGAGGCGCGAGGTGAATCGGTTGTTGGGCAAGAGCAGGGTCGGATGATAGCGGGGGGAGAGGAGTCCTGATGCGGTTGAGCGGCAAGCGGGTGGCAATTCTGGTGGCAGAGGGTTTTGAGGACCTGGAGTACTGGGTTACGGTGATGCGCCTGCAAGAGGAGGGGGCCGAAGTTGTCTCCGTCGGGCCGAACACCGACCCCGTCACCGGCAAGAACGCCCTGGGGGCCCAGGCCGACACCACGGCGGACGGCGTCGACGCCACGGAGCTGGACGGCGTCGTGATCCCCGGCGGCTGGGCTCCCGACAAGCTGAGGCGCTACCCCGATATCCTGGACCTCGTCAGGACGGTCCACGAGCGGGGCCGACCGGTCGGCATCATCTGCCACGGCGGGCTCGTCGCCATCTCCGCCGGCATAGTATCGGGCGCCAGGGCGACGGGGTCGCTGGGCATCAAGGACGACCTGGAGAACGCCGGGGCCATCTGGGTGGACGAGGCCGCCTTCAGGGAAGGAAACCTCGTCTGGGGTCGCGTCGTCCCCGACATTCCCGACTTCTGCCGCGAGCTCGTCGCAGCGCTGGCCGAGGACTAGGCACAGGAAACACACTCCCGTGGACAAAACTCGGGAGCTATAGAAGAGGATCTCCACCGACGGAATCGACCGTTCGGTTACAAGACCTGCCCGTTCGGTCGATGCACACCGCCATTGCCGGTTAGTAGAGTGGGAACGCTAGACAGACGAGCGTGGTCACTACATTGCTTTCGGTTCCCTTGTGGGGAGGGCTGAATTGAGAAGATGGCCTACGGCGGCGGAGTTGGCAACAATGATGCCCATCGCGATGGTGGTGGGTACAGATGATATTCGCGGGGGAGGAGACGCCCGGCAAGCCTGGGCGAAAGTTGTCTCCGGTCTCCAATGCGAACATAGCAAGCGTGTCCGTGCTGCCAGGTATGCCCTCATCGGGTCCTCAGCTTGCACCTCGAACAGGGTCGTCATGACGTTCGAGGCGGATGCCCTACCAAAGATACAATTCTGAGCTCTCGGTGCGCAACAGTTCGCGGTAATCAGAGACCAGGGAGGAGGCCCACTTCGATATGTGATTGGAGCACTGGATCAGGCTTGGCTGCTGTACGACAAGACAGACCCCATTAGGTAGGGAAACAATGAAGACTTTTGCCTGCAGAGGGCCCTCACTGGCCATCGTTGCGGTTGGCATCATGATATCCGCATTGATACTGCTGCGCGTGTCGCCCGGCCTCGCTCAAGCGGCTGGACCCACCATGCTTGTAGACGATCTAGGCGTGCGGACCGCCGTGTCTGGCCTGAATCAGCCTACCAGCATGTCATTCATCGGCCCCGACGACTTGCTCGTGCTGGAGAAGAATTCCGGCAAGGTGATGCGGGTGCAGCTGCAACGGGGCGACGCCGGACAGGTCGTGGGCCAGACGGTTACAACCGTGCTCGACCTGGACGTCAATTCCACCGGAGAGCGGGGCCTGCTGGGGATAGCGCTGCACCCGGATTTCCCCGTCAACCCCGGAGTCTACCTCTACTGGACTTGCCGCAGTACGTTACCGTTGGATGCGAACCCATTGCAGCCAGAAGAGCAGCGGTGCTCCGACAGCACCAGGTCGGGAATAAATGGTGATGTACTTGGGGGAGGCGCCCAACGTTTCGATGCCATGCTACGGGTTCCCCTGCTTGGTAACCAGGTAGATCGCTTCGAATGGGATGGAACCAACCTCGACTTCGATAAGAACGTCGTGAGGTTGCGCGGGTTCCTGAACGACAGCACTCAGCCTCGCCCGGCCAGTGCCCACGCTGGCGGGGTCATCCGCTTCGGGCCAGACGGCAAACTCTACGTCGTTATCGGCGACAGCGTACGCCGAGGGCAGATGCAGAACCTTCCTGATGGATGGATGCCTTCCGGTCCTGACGACCAGTTCGGTGGACCAGAACCCGACGATGCCCACCTCACGGGCGTGATCCTGCGTCTGAACGACGATGGGACCACCCCGGTCGACAACCCATTCTACTCGGTTGGCTCCGACATCGGTGGGGAGGTCGGGAATAACATCCAGAAGGTCTATGCCTACGGCATCCGCAACTCCTTCGGCATGGCCTTCGACCCCGTTTCCGGTAACCTGTGGGACCAGGAGAACGGAGACGATGCCTTCGACGAACTCAACCTGGTCCGGCCGGGCACCAACAGCGGTTGGATCCAGATCATGGGGCCTGTCAGCCGCATTCAGGAGTTCAAGGAGATCGAGGTGAACGGCGCGGAGCCAAACCCTACACCCAACTTTCTCCAGGCGCTAAGGTGGCCACCGACCAACATCGCCGACTCACCAGAGGAAGCGCTCTCCCGTCTGTTCGAGCTCTCTGATTCTACGTATAGCGATCCGGAACTGAGTTGGAAGTACGGGGTAGCCCCAGGGGGCATCGGGTTCGTCACGGGTGCTGGCCTGGGGCCCCAGTACCAGGGTGATCTGTTCGTCGCCGCGGCGGGCGATAACCTGGAAGAGGGGTATCTCTTCCATTTCAACCTCACCGGCAACCGGCGAGCTATAGGTGTGGACGACCCGCGACTGGAAGACCGAGTAGCCGATAACGCCTTCAAGGGCGACATCACCGAGAGCGAGAGCATGCTCATCGGTAGAGACTTTGGGGCGGGTACGGATATACAGATGGGCCCCGACGGCAACCTGTACGTGGTCTCCTACTCGGACGGCGCGGTCTACGAGATCTATCGCGTCAGCGACTGATTGCTTCACCGCTACATCGAGCGAAGGGCGGCACGTGGCCCTGTTGGATGCCGCCCTTCGCCTTCCCTTTCCTTCTGCACCAGAGCCTTCCCGGTCGGCAGAATGGACCAGAGCAGGACCATCGGCCACGTTCGGCTCCACAAGAGCACCGGCCCGAAGTCGAAACGGCGCGCCTCGCCCGGTTTTCGGGCAGGGCAGGCGTGCCAGTCCCCGGTCATGGGTATAGAGCATGGACGGGCATCTACAGATGCCGCGGGTAGGATAGAAAACCATGGAAGGAGCCGTTGTGAGTGAGCTGAAGACCAACGAGACCGCCGCCGCCTTCGTGCGCGTGGTACAGGGGGCCCTGATGGCGGGCCACGGTGCTCAGAAGCTCTTCGGGTCTTTTGGGGGACCGGGTCTAGAAGGCACGCGCGGCATGATGGAGATGATGGGCATGCGCCCGGGTCGTCCCTGGGCCTACATGGCCGGACTATCTGAGTTTGGCGGTGGGGTGCTAACGGCCCTCGGACTACTCAAACCGTTGGGGCCGCTAGGGATCATAGGGTCGATGGCGATGGCGACGAGAAAGGCCCACTGGGGCAAGCCCATCTGGGTCACGGAGGGCGGGGCCGAGCTACCGGTCCTCAACATGGCGGTCTCCACGGCGCTAATGATCCGCGAGCCGGACGCTTTCTCACTGGACAGGGCGCTTGGTATCCGCCTGCCGGCCTGGATAGGACCCGTCGGCCTCGTGGCCATCATCCTGACCATTCTCTACTCCGAGCTTGACTCCGGAGAGGATGATGAAGAGCAGGAAGACACCCAGGACGAGTCGCGCGAGGAGCTTGCCGGTCCATAGAGCAATTTGCTCTAGAACTGATCCTGTTCAGAGCGAGCTTTCAGCCTGCAGCGGTGCCGTAGTCGTAGGTGGGCAGCGGATCACCGCCGGCGTCTTCTAGCACGTAGCCCTCGAACATACGCTTGACGGTGTTCGGTTGGCTGGCGGCCAGGTTCTCATGCATGCCGGGGTCTTTCTGGATGTCGTAGAGGTAGGGCTGTTCGCCCTGGTTGGTGCAGAACATCACGTAGCGGTCATCGCGGGTCCAGACGTGGTCGTTGTACCCGAGCGAGAAATGGGGCCTTGCCTCCGGATCTCCACCCTCGACCAGCACGGAGAGGTCCTGCCCGTCTAGCTCCTGCGAGGGTTCTATCCCCAGGAACCCGAGGATCGTGGGCGCCACGTCGTGGGTCGAGGCGTAGTAGTCGCTCGTCTCACCAGCCTTCTTCCCTCCGGGATGCCGGATGAAGAAAGGTATGTCGGTAACCTCAGGCCAGAGCACGTAGTCCGGCTTGCCCGTGTAGCCGTGCTCGCCGTGGGCAACGCCGTGGTCGGAGAGGAGGATCAGGAGGGTGTTCTCGAACAGGTTCAACTCCTCCATCTTGTCCAGGAAGCGACCAAGCCAGCGGTCCATCATGGTCAGTTCCCCGGAGTAGCGGGCCTTCATGCGCGCCAGCTCCCTGGGGTCCAGGTAGTCGCTCGGGCCGTAGATGACCGAGAAGGGCTCCTTGAGATCGTAGGGCTCGTCGTCGTACATCTTCACGTATTCCTCGGGTGGGTCCCACGGTTCGTGCGGGTCGTAGGAGTCCACGGTCAGGAAGAAGGGTCCGTTCTCGCTGAGAAGCTCCAGGTAGTCCGTGGCCTGGGAGAAGACCATGGGGGAGAACCAGTCAGCCTCTGTCTTCCTCCCGGCCACGTTCGCGAAGTACTGCTGCATCTGGCCTGTCATGGCCGGAACGTTTCCCTTCATCAGGGCCTGGGATACCTCTTCCTCAGGTGCTGTCCAGATCGGCTTGTAGTTGTCCGTGGTCTGGCCTCGGAAGAAGTCGAAGACGTCGAAGCCCCGGTGCATGTCATAGGAGGGCTTCATCTGGTGCATGGTGTCCGTTACGAAGTATGTTCCGTACCCGGCCGCCTGCATCATCTGAGCGAGTGTGGTCTGGTGTAGGGGTATCGGCTCCCAACCCTGCAAGATGATGTCTTCGTCTCTCGGGGGCTTCCAGTCGTAGAAAGGCCACGTTCGCCTTCCCGAGTGTATGGCCCGCCTGGCGCAGATGGTGGGTATGGACTCAGGGTATGCCCTGGTGAAGACGAGGCTCTCTTTTGCGAGCGCGTCCAGGTTCGGGCTATGGATGGTCCTGTTGCCGTAGGCGCCTATATGATCCTTCCTCAAGCTGTCGATGATGATCAGCACCACGTTGGTACCCTCTTTGAGGGTGGGACGGTCGCCCCTTACGTTGCGGATGCGCTCCGCAAGGTCGCACCCTGTCGCGCCAAGCAGGCTCGCACCGGCGAGCCCAGCACCGCCAAGCTTGAGGAAATCTCTACGAGATATACTGCGTGACGTACGCCTTTTCACAAAGCGTGAGGTTACTACGCAAGGGTACCTCCTACAAGCCTGCTCCGCAGATCCCGGTGAACCCTCGTACCTGGCGACGGATTCCTACTGTTAGAATTATGCCCATGAAGAGTGTCAAGGCGGTTGGCATCGGGGTACTGCTCGCGCTTGCGATCGGCCTTCTGGTGGTCCAGGGCATTATCGCGCCAATCTTCACGCGCTTTTTCGGGATGGAGCGTACGGGTACCGATGTACTACCCCTGATCCTGCTCCTCTTCGCCTCGGCCTTCTCCTTCTATTTCGGTGGGATGGCCGCAAGCTACAAAGCACCCTACAGGAACGTGCTGCACGGGTTTCTGGTGGTCCCCACCGCCTTCTTACTCGCTTCAGCCCTCAACCTGATCCTTGGCAAGGGGCTCCTTCCCGGAATCGAGGGGCTTGGAGTCCTGTTACTGGTGGTCGTTTTTATTCTGATCTCCGCGGCGGCCTCCTACGTAGGAAGCAGACGCGGCGCCGAGATCTACGCCCACAACCAGAAGATCGAACGCCTGAGGCGCAAGTGAGCACGCTCCGACTAACGCTTGAGCTTTCAGCACGCTCCCTTCGGTCGCTTTCGGCTAGATCCCGCCGCGGCCTGCACCCCTCCGCTCTGAATCTTCGCTGCCCGGGAAAGGTGGGTTGCCAAAGCCTCCGTAGCGAAGCGAAGCTGGCGTGCTGACAAGCAGAGGCGAAGCCGGAGCGTGCGCTAGCGCGCCTGGACCCCCATCGTCAGGTGGCCCCTGGAGTTCATCCTGGCGTTCGGGTGGCGGGTGACCGGCGGGTCGATCTCGGTTGGGTCTTCTCCAGCCCCGATTAGGTAGACCCTGGGTTCTTCGACGCCGTCGGTGGGATCGGAGACGTAACGGCGCCAGGCAACCTCACCCCAGATGAAGGTCAGGGTCGGTTTGGCGGGGGTCTCGTCGTCGATGGCGGCGTGGACCATTGGGAGGCCGAAGGACCGCGAGATGGAGGCGACGGTGTTGGCGTGGTCGCTCGCGTTAAACAGCGCGATACCCTCCCTGAGTCGGCGGGCGGGGTCGGAGAGCCGTTCGAGGCTCTCAAGGGCCTCGGCAAGCGCCTCGGCGTTGCGGCGGCCCTCCTCCCTGGCGGCCTCTAGCTCCGCCTCGAGGTCCTTGACCCTGTCCTCGCCGAATATCTGCTGTACCTCCACGTCTTTCAGATCCCTCTCCTGGCCATCATCCGCTTCGTACGCGCCTTCTGGGCGGGCGCCGTTGTGACCCCGGGAGTCGTTACGGAGGTCTTCCAACAGAGATTCCAGGTCGGACCTGCGTTTCTCTGATTCTCGCAGGTCCCCTTCCAGGTTGACGATCCGGCTCTCGTAGGCGGAAACTTCCACGCCGAAGCGACCGACCGCCTGTTCGACGTCTTCCGTCGACGCCGACCTCTGGGCAAGCCTCGCGGCCTCGAGTTCCTCCAGACGGGCCGTGTAGGCCCGATGTTCCGTCTCTCGTTGTAGCGTTACCTCGCCAAGGCGTTCCTCGAGCGCCCAGATCTCCGATTTTCTGCGCGACTCTTCTGCCGCCAGCCGCTCTGCGCCCTCGCGGCGTAGCCGTTCGGTCTCCTCCGCGTGGCGCGTTCTTAGCGCCCTGTTGTCCGCCTCCCTCTGGGCCTGGAGTGCCGAAATTCTCTTCTCTGCCGACTCTCGTGCCTCGGCGACCCTGGCTGCCTGCGTTCGCTTCAACTCGCTCTCGCGGTGCTCCATCAGGGCTTTCAGCTCCCTGACCTCCCGTTTGTGTTTCTCCTCCAACACCTGGCCCGAAGACTCCAGCTCACCGCGTAGCTCCTCCAGCTCCCTTTGTTGCCTCTCGATCAGGGGCTCGTAGTGCTTCTGTAGTTCCAGCTCGCGCTCCGCTGCCGCGTTCCTCAACGTCTGCACGGCCGCCGTGTGACGGTCTTCGGCATTGCTCCGCTGCTCGGCCAGCCTCCGCTCGAAGGTCTCCGTCAGGGACTGCCCCAGCTCGGTCTCGCTTTCCTCGTGTTGCTGGCGGGCAGCCTCCATCTGCTCCATGTGCCGCGCCTCCTGCTCCTGGTAGCTGGTGCGCAGTTGCTCTTCCCAGTGCTCGGAGGCGTTCTTGAGGGCCTCGACCTCGCTCCTGTACCGGGCCTCCAGCGCCTCGCGGTCATGCCTGACCTCTTCTATGATGTCCTCAACGCGGGAACCATTCGAGGCCGCATCAACTGCGGCCACGCGCTGGTCCTCGAGCCTCCGGCGTACCTGGGCTAGCTCGTTGCTAAGGCGCAGTTGCTCGTCCGAGTGTCGTC
>DASUPX010000029.1:0-2897 GCA_036280905.1 Rubrobacter sp.
GATGGCCTCCGCAGAGCCCGCGGAGACGCCGCAGCCCTCGGTGTGTGGCAGGGCGACGAAGCGGGTGACCTTGCCCCTCGTAGCGTCGCCCTCGTTCAGCCGGTTCGCTATGCGGCGTGAGATCTGGCCGGAGCAGAGGCTTGTTGGCATGACGAGCGCGATCTGGTCCACCACCGGTCCCCGCCCGCTCTGTATGGCCTCGAAGGAGAACTCGACGTCGGGGACGCCGGGCTTCACCGGAAGCGGCCTGCCGTCCGGTTCCGCCTCGTTCTCGAGCAGGTCGAGGTTCTCGCCGCTAGTCTGTTTCCAGTCGCGCCAGATAGAGACCTGGGCGTGCCCGGCGCGCTCGCCGACGGTCTTCTCGCCCGAGGCCGCCCGGAGCGTGCGCTCGAAGGTCTCGCGGCCCAGGTCGTCCATGGGAGTGCCGTCCAGGTAGGCGCCAGCGTTCACGTCCATGTCCCGGGAGAGCAGCTCGTAGCGGCCCGTGGTGGTCACGAACTTGATGGTTGGGACGAAGGGGAAGTTGGTAATGGAGCCGTTGCCCGTGGTGAAGAAGATCATGTTCGCCCCCGCAGCGACCTGCCCAGCGACGCTCTCCAGATCGTTGCCCGGGCTGTCCATGAAGTAGAAGCCGCCCTCGTCCATCCTCTGGGCGTACTCGATCACCTGGTCTATGCGCACGTCGGGGTGCTTCTTCATGGCCGCCCCTATGGACTTGATGGAGATGTTGTAGAGCCCACGAAAGTTGTTACCCCCGGAGGGGTTGTCCTCGGCCGTATGACCGTGCCACGAGACGCGCTCCTTGAACCGCTCCACGCAGGAGAGGAAACGCCTGGCCGTCTGCAGGTCTCTCACGTTCTCCAGAACGTAGCGCTCGGCCCCGATCAACTCATCCGTCTCAGCCAGGTTGACACCCCCGCCGTTCCTGACGATCTCCCTGCCTACCCAGGCCACCAGCGGGTTCGCGGAGACCCCGGAGAAGGCATCGGACCCGCCGCACTGCAGCCCGATCTTGAGCTCCGAGGCTGGCACCTCGGTGCGCCGCGCCGCGTCGACCTCACCCAACCATCCCCCCACGACCGTCTTGGCCCGTTCGAGGTCCTTCCTGAAGCTCCCCTCCAGGCTCATGAACTCGTGCGGCAGGTCGTCTATCGGATAGTGGTGTCTCTCCAGGTAGTCCCGGAGCATGCGGTTCGTAACGGCCTCCTCGCCGTCGTGGTCGAGGACGAGGACGGCACCCACGTTCGGGTTGACCATGAAGCCGCTCAGGGTTCTGAGCAGCAGGTCCAGGTTGTTCGGCTTGCGGTCCTCGCCGCCCTCCGTATGGGCGACGCAGACTATACCGTCCACGTTCTCGTAGGCATCCGCCACGCCGTTCATCTCCAGCTCCAGCGCCCTCACGAACCCCGTGAGCCTCGAGGTAACGCCCATCATGACCACGTAGTTGCGCGTCCCCACGCCCCTGCCCCGTCCGCGCCTGTAGCCCATGAACGTGCGCGGCTCTTCGTGAAGGGAGACCTGCTCGCTGGAACGGAACCGTTTCTCATCAAGGACATAGGGGTCCAGCTCCGCGTCGCTGAAGTTTGGTTCGGGGGGGAGATCGAAGCCAAGATGACGCGCCGCGAGAACCTTCAGGATCTTCGCGTTGCACGCGTAATCCCCCGGTGCAATATCCCTGAGGGCACGGCCGAAACGGAGGCCCCAGGAGAGCAGATCCTCCCCCTCCGCCACAGGCTCGACGGCGAAGCGGTGGCCCTCCAGAATCGTGTGGGGGATCTCGAACTCGGAGTCCCCGTACGAGACGCGCGTTCCCGCCTCCAGCCTGCGGGTCGCCATAGCCACGTTGTCGCCCGGTGAAGGAAGTCGCCCCACTTCCCGAAAATCCCACGCTCGCTGTTTCACGTCCCGCCTCCCACCGGATCCGGCATCGTTTCCTGTCTTGAGTGTACCGCGCCCCGCGGCCCGGCCATTCCTAAAACCGGGAGGTTCGTCCCCTACCCGCGGACGGCCTGATCACCCTCCAGCCCTGGAAGGATCAGGCCCATTCCGCCTCTATCCGGCCGTGCTCGATGAGCCATCCCAGCGCCTCCCTCACGGCCTCGAGCGAGGTATAACGGGGCCTGTAGCCGAGTAGCTCAGTGGCTCTGGCGATGCTGCAGTTGGGGCTGTGGGCGATGTGGTCCCAGGTCCCCGCGGCTTCCTCTTCGGAGACCTCCTCGCGCCACCGCTCCCACGGCACGAAGCGGAGGTCCGCCGTCTGCCCGAACCAGCCGGAGACCGCCTCAGCGTATCCTCGCAGGGTCAGAGCGGCTGGAGAGACCACGTGGAAGCTCTCTCCCACAGCGACGCTCCAGTTCTGGAGGGCCAGCACGAACGCCCGGGCCACGTCGTCGGCGTGGACGTGGTGCACGGTCTCCATCCCGAGGTTGGGGATGTCCAGCTCACTTCCCCTTGCCAGTCGTTCGAAGACCCCGAGGTCGAAGTTTCCCGCCGGGTTCAAGGGCGCCCAGCCTGGACCCACGATGTGCCCGGGGTGCAGGATCGTCGCGGGTATGCCGCCCTTCCGCGTCTCGTCCAGAAGGTAGGCTTCGATAGCAGCCTTCTGCACGCCGTAATCGCCGAAAGGAAAGCGGGGAAGGTCCTCGGTCGCTGGCACCTGCGTGCTGTGTCCGTGTACCCAGATGGTCCCGCAGTGCAGAAGATGCCTGATCCTGCCCCGCAGTGCCTCGACGAGCTGTTCGGCGCTCTCGGGCGTAAAACAGATCATATCCACGACCGCGTCGGGCTCCAGCTCGAGCACCCGCTCCCCGAAGGTGCCTCTGGCCTCTTCGGCCTCGCGATCCAACGTTACCTGCTCGACGGAGCGCCAGGCGGGGTTGGCCTGGTAGGGATCCCTC
>DASUPX010000030.1:0-7797 GCA_036280905.1 Rubrobacter sp.
TCGGCGGGGTCAACGCCGTCAGGAGGACGCCCTCAGGGCGCTTCGAGGCGGCGGCCGACCCTCGACGTTCGGGAGGGACCACCTTTGCCTGAGAACGAGCGCGAGCCGGTCGGCCTCTTCGGTGTGCCCATGGACCTTGGACAGGACCGAAGGGGCGTGGACATGGGACCGAGCGCCATACGATACGCCCGCATCGAGGAGGCTCTGGAGGAACTCGGCCACAGGGTCACCGACCTCGGGAACGCGGGAGTGCCCATCCCCGAGATGGTCGATTCGGGCGAACACGTCAAGCATCTCGACGCCGTCAAGCGCGTCTGCGATGAGGTCGCCCAGCGGGCCACTTCCATCGTCTCCGACGGGCTCTTTCCCATCTTTCTGGGTGGGGACCACTCCATCTCCATCGGGACAGTATCAGGGGTCGCTCACTCCGCCTCGGGAGAGCGGACTGGCCTGATCTGGGCCGACGCCCACGCGGATTTCAACATCCCAGAGACCTCCCCTTCCGGCAACATCCACGGCATGCCCCTCGCCGCGCTAACGGGTAGGGGCCACCCTGAGCTGGTCGGCGTGGGGGGCCAGAGCCCGAGCGTCAGAACCGAAGACGTGGTGATCATCGGCCTCCGCTCCGTGGACCTGGAAGAGAAGAACCTGCTGCGCGAAGCAGGAGTCAAGGTCTACACCATGAGGGAGGTGGACGTCTACGGCGCCGGACGCATCGTTCGAAGCGCCATCAGGGACCTCGCCCACGTAGACCGCGTCCACCTCTCGTTCGACCTGGACGTGGTTGACCCCGAGGTAGCACCCGGCGTTGGCACCCCGATACGCGGCGGCCTGACCTACCGGGAAGCCCACCTCCTCATGGAGCTCCTCAACGAGGCCGGCATCATAACCTCCCTGGACATGGTAGAGGTCAACCCCATTCTGGACGTACGAAACGGCACGGCCACCCTGGCAGTAGAACTCGTAGAGAGCCTGATGGGACGAAGAATCATAGACCTGCCAGTGTAGAGCACGCTCCGGCTCTCGCCCTCGCTTGTCGGCAACGCTTCGGCTTCGCCTCGCCTTCGGCTGGTCGTCTCGGTCCGTAACGGCGGCTTCGACATAGGGCTTTTCCGGGCACCGTTACTGTCGTGCGGTAGGTGCGGACGCAGCGGGATCTGGCTGAAAGCGAGCCGAGCGAAGCCCGGCGAAGCGTTGCTGACAAGTGACCGCAGGGAGCGTGCTGACAAACGGAGGCCGAAGGCCGTAGTGTGCTGACAAGCGGAGGCGAAGCCGGAGCGTGCTTCACCTGGCGAAGAGATTTTCGACCTCTACCACGGCGTCTTCGATGGTGAACACGACCGCGTCGTCGCCGGCCCTGAGGATATCCCTGCCCGTGGGTATGATCACGTCGCCGTCGCGCAGCAGGGCCCCCACGAGGGCGCCCTCGGGGAAGCCCACCTCGGAGAGTGGGCGGCCTGCCACCCTGCAATCTTCGGGGACGCGCAGTTCGATCATCTCGGCCCCGCTCGCCAGCAACGCCACGTCGATGACCTCGCCCTTGCGAACGAAGCGCAGGATGGCCTCTGCGGCGAGCGTCCTGGGCGAGATGGTCACATCCACGCCGAGGGCGTCGGCTAGCGGCGCGAACTCCCCCCGGCTGATGCCGGCGATGGTTATGCGGGCCCCGAGCTGGCGGGCGTACATCGCCGCGAGCAGGTTGGCCCGGTCGTCGGCGGTCACGGCCACGAAGGCGTCTGTCCTGTGCACGCCCTCCTGCAGCATGAAGTCACGCGAGATCCCCTCGTCGTGCAGCACGAAGCCTCTCCTTAGTTGTGAAGCCACGTAGCGGGCGCGGGCCTCATCCCGCTCGATAACCCTGACCGACATGCCAGCCTTCTCCACCGCGAGCGCCAGCCTCAGCCCGATTCGGCCGCCCCCGTAGATGGTCACCTCCCGGACCGGTGCCGTGTCGGTAGCGAGCACTTTGACGGCGTCGGAGATCTGGCGCCGGCCGCTGATCAGGAGCACATGGTCCCTCTCTCGGAGCACGGTATCGCCCCTTGGAACGAGCGCCTCGCCGCCCCTGACCACGCCGACGATGAGGCTGTTGTCGGGGAGCCTTACCTCCTTGAGGGGGCGGTCGACGGCGCCCGATTCCTTGACCAGGATCACCTCTGCCACCTCGATGGTGTCCCCGGCGAAGCTGTCTATGTTGATGGCGCCGGGTACGAGGAGGGCCTCCTTGATCTCGTGGGCCGCCATCTGCTCGGTATGGATTATGAAGTCTATTCCGAGCATCTCCTCGGCGAACGGGTCTCCTGGCTCGTAGTAGTCGGCGTTGTGGATGCGCGCCACGGTGCGTGCCACGCCCTGAGACTTGGCGGCGAGGCACGCGATGATGTTGACCTCATCGGAGCTGCTCGCAGCTATTAGCAGGTCGGTCCTGTTGATGCCGGCCTCCCTGAGCAGCTTCGGGTTGGCGCCGTTCCCGGCGATGACGAGCGCGTCTAGCTCCTCGGTAGCCTTCTCCACAAGCTTCTCGTCTTTCTCCACCAGGACGACGCTGTGGCCCTCGTGCGAGAGCAGGCGGGCGGTGCTCAGCCCCACCTCCCCTGCCCCTATTATGACCGTCCTCATCCCGGGTGCCTCCTAACGATCGGACGGCCTGATAAGCGGTGACCTGTCCAGGGCCTCTTTCGTACCCCCGACGACGAGAACGTCACCCGAGTGCAATACGGTATCACCGTGGGGCAGGATGCCGGGACCCCCCTGGGGTTTGAGTGCCACCACCGTGAGGCCTTTCTCGTGCGAGAGCGCCAGCTCGCCGAGCGACTTGTCGAGCCACTCCGGAGGCACCCTCGCCTCGATCAGGGCCTCATCCTCCCCGAAGTCGACGTAGTCGAGGATGGCCGGTGAGGCCATCGTTCTGGCGAGCTGCTGGCCCAGCTCCAACTCGGGCCTTGTAACCCTGTCGGCGCCGACGCGTTCGAGCACCCTGGCGTGGACCCCTCCCGTTGCCCGGGCAATGATCCTGGGTACCCCGGCCTCCTTCAGGGTGGCCGTCGCCAGAATGCCGGCCTCGATGTGGTTCTCGCCGATCATTACGGCGGCGGCGTCGAAGCCGTTGACGTTCAGGCCGCGCATGGCCCTCTCGTCGGTGGCGTCAGCGGCCACGAGCTCCACACGGGGCAGGTCGTCGGCGACCTCCTGGATCACGTCGTCGCGCTTGTCTATGCCGAGCACCTCGTGGCCCAGGGAGTCGAGCGTGGCGACCATCGAGATGCCGAGCCGCCCGAGACCAACGACCAGGAACTGCCGCTTCATCGTCCACCCACGTGTATGGCGGGGCGCCTCTCCGGGTTCGGCTCGGCTTCCCTCAAGACCTCGTGGGTGACGGGAGCCGTATCACCTTCGCCGAAGAGGATGTACCGGATCAGGTAGATGATGGGGTTGCCCTCGGTCCAGCCGAAGTAGCAGTGCGGTGTGTGCCCCGTCTTATCCCTCAGGTGCAGGAGAAAGGCAGCGATGGCGTTTGGGACCACCGAGCTCACGGAACGAAGCACCTTGTGACCGCCGACCTCAACACCCCTCACCTCTAGCACGTCCATGAACTCGGAGGCGTCGTCGACCTGTACCTCCAGGAACAGGATAGGCACCTCTGATGGGATGTGATTGTCCTCCCTCTGCTCCCTCTCTTTCCTCTCGTACTCTTCCTTGGTGCCGTTGCGGCGGCGGTGGGCCACCAGGTGGATCTCGCCCCGCTCGGCGGCCTCCCGGATAAAGCTCTCGGCGGTCTCGTCTACGTCTATCCTCTCCTGACGCAACTCCGTAGAACGCTGCACGCGGGAGACGAGCGAGATCACGACGATCGCCCCGATGAAGAAGAGCGCGATGGTGATGCCGTCTGGCCGCCTGTAGACGTTTGCCACGAGCGCGTATACGAAGACGAGGGTGGTGAGCCCGAAGAGCACCGCCCCTATCCTGTGCCCGTGACGGGCCACCGTAAGGGTCACGGCGAACGCCGCTGAAGTCATCATAGCCAGAATGCCCGTCGCGTAAGCCCCGGCCTGCTCGTTCACATCAGCCGCGAAGATGATCACGACTACCACGGAGATCAGGGTGTACACCAGAACCAGCGGCCTGACCGCCCTGCCCCACTCGGGAGACATGCCGTAGCGGGGCAGATAGCGGGGCACGATGTTTAGCAAACCGGCCATCGCCGAGGCACCGGCGAACCACAGTATCGTCATTGTGCTTATGTCGTAGATGGTGCCGAAAACATTCCCCAGGAACTCGTGGGCCAGGAAAGCGAGGGCGCGGTCGCTTGCGCCCTGCTCGAAATCCTCGGGGGAGATCAGCACAGAGGTCACGAAGCTGGTCGTGAGGAGGTAGAAGCTCATGATCAGGGCAGCGGTAAAGAGCATCTTGTGGGTGTTGCGGATACGGCCTTCGGGGCGTTCCGGGTCGTCGTCCTCATCCCCGCGCACGAGCGGCATCATGCTGACGCCGGTCTCGAAGCCGGATAGGCCAAGAGCGAGCTGCGGAAATACCAGAAACGAGACAGCCAGCATGGTGAACGGGCTGCCGTAGCTCGTGAACAGCGCGTCTTGCCACCCGGCGAGCGTCTGGGGGTTGGAGAGTATCTCGTAGAAGCCGGTGCCCACGACCACCAGGTTCAGCGCCAGATACACCCCAACTATGGAGACCGCCACGCCGATGGCCTCCCTGAATCCCTTCATGAATACTGCACCAAGCAGGGCCAGTAACACGATGGTGATCGCCACCTCGTAATCCTGGAAGAACTGGGGCACCAGCGGGTTCTCGGTAAAGTGGGCCGTCGCATCCGAGGCGGAGAGCGTGATCGTGATGATCCAGGAAGTGGCCACGAAGCCGAGCAGGCAGAGCACGAAGAGCTTGCCTCGCCAGAACGAGAGCAGGGTCTCGAGCATGGCGATGGAGCCCTGCCCGCGCGGGCTCTCTCTTGCCACGACCCTGTACATGGGCAGCATCCCGAGGAGGGTCAGGAGCACGATCAGGAGCGTGGCAATGGGCGAGAGGGCGCCCGCCGCAAGCGCGGCTATGCCGGGTATGTAGCCAAGGGTAGAAAAGTAGTCGACGCCCGTGAGGCACACGACCTGCCA
The DNA here is from genome assembly GCA_036280905.1 of Rubrobacter sp. GTDB lineage: Bacteria > Actinomycetota > Rubrobacteria > Rubrobacterales > Rubrobacteraceae > Rubrobacter_D. The sequence continues at coordinate 5,124 of DASUPX010000030.1, forward strand.
CCAGGCGTGGGTCTTTTCGCCCTCGCGGGCCTCCGGCCCCTTGACCTCCTCGATTCGGTCCTGCAGAAGCCAGCGCCGGATCCGATGCCCGGCCCGACCTATTGAAACCGTTGGGTCGGCCACTACGATGCCCCTCTGAGTTTGTGGGCCCCGGACCGGCGTGCCTGGGTTGGACGATAGACGTTCATGGTCAGCCTAGGGAGTATAAGGTATGGGAGGAATACGGGTGGGGACCCTGCGGGGGCTAGTCCCTCACGACCGTCCCAGCGCGTCGGCGACCAGCTCGGCGACCTCCGATGGGTTCGTCGCCGCCCTGATGCCAGCCTCCCTCAGGGCCTCGCTCTTGGCCTCGGCAGTGCTGTCTCCACCGGAGACGATGGCTCCTGCGTGCCCCATGGTCTTGCCCTCCGGAGCGGTGAAGCCCGCGATGTAGGCCACGACGGGGGTCTTCATCTCGCCCCTGACGTACTCGGCGGCCAGCTGCTCGGCGTTGCCCCCGATCTCGCCAATCATCACGGCGCACTCCGTCTCGGGGTCCGCCTCGAAGAGGCTAAGGATCTCGATAAAGTCCGTTCCGATTATGGGGTCGCCCCCGATGCCCACGGCCGTGCTCTGCCCGATCTGGCGCTGCGTTAGCTCGTTGACGATCTGGTAGGTGAGCGTGCCGCTGCGGCTGACCACGCCGACTTTGCCAGGCATGAAGATGTCGCCCGGCATGATGGAGACGTTGGACTTGCCGGGCGAGAGGACGCCGGGACAGTTCGGCCCGACGAGCGTCGCGTCCTTGTGCTCGATGTAGCCTGCTACCCGCATCATGTCGTGCACGGGTATGCCCTCCGTGATGCAGCAGACCGTGGAGAGCCCGCCGGCGAGCGACTCGAAGATGGCGTCAGCCGCGAAAGGCGGGGGCACGAAGATCACGCTGGCGTTTGCCCCGGTCTCGCTGATGGCCTCATCGACGGTGTTGAAGATGGGTACACCCTCGTAGTCCTGACCGCCCTTGCCGGGCGTAACACCCGCGACCACCGCTGTCCCGCTCGAGAGCATCCTTCCGGTGTGGAAGGCGCCCTCCCTGCCTGTTATGCCCTGGACGAGAAGCCTCGTCCCTTCGTCTACGAGAATCGCCATCCTTTATCGTCCCCCGTCTCTAGCGAGCTCCACAGCCCTGCGGGCCGCCTCCAGCATGGTCTCTTCGGTGTGAACGTTCTCCGGCGTGTTCTCGGCCAGTATCGTGCGCCCCTCCTCGGCGTTCGTGCCGTCGAGGCGCACGACGATGGGAAGGGTGATGCCGGTCCGTTCGATTGCTGATAGCAGGCCACGCGCCACCTCGTCGCCGCGGGTTATGCCGCCGAAGATGTTGAAGAGCACGCTCTCGACCTGCTCGTTGGAGGTGACGATATCGAGCGCCTCTGCGATCTTCTCCGCGTCCGCACCGCCGCCCACGTCGCAGAAGTTGGCGGGATCGCCTCCGGCCTGGGCTACCACGTCGAGCGTGCTCATCACGAGCCCAGCGCCGTTGCCCAGGATGCCCACGTTGCCGTCCAGTTTGACGTACTGCAGGCCAACCTCCTGCGCCCGCTGCTCCTGCACGTCGGCGGCCTCCACGTCATGCAGGTCGGCTATGTCGCCATGTCGGTACAGGCTCGAGTTGTCCACCGTAACCTTCGCGTCCAGCGTCAGAACGTGCCCCTCGCTCGTAAGGACGAGGGGGTTGATCTCGACCAGGCTAGCGTCGAGGCCCTCGAAGGCCTCATATAGGCTTGTTAGCGTCCTTCCAACCCCCTTGGCGGCGTCGCCCTCCAGACCAGCGGCGAAGGTGACCTCGCGCACCTGGTAGGGAAGCAGGCCGACCAGCGGGTCGACGTGAAGCCGGACTATGGCATCCGGGTTTGTCTCGGCTACCTCCTCTATCTCTACGCCGCCCTCGGTGGAGAACAGGATCAGGGGCCGTTTCGCCGTCCGGTCCACCGTGATCGAGAGGTAGAACTCCCTCTCGATTTCAGCCCCACCTTCGACGTAGACGCGCCTGACCGTGTGGCCCCGGATGTCCATGCCAAGGATCTGCTCGGCCGCCTCCCTGGCCTCCCTGGGGTTGCTCACGACCTTGATGCCGCCGGCCTTGCCCCGGCCGCCGATCAGAACCTGGGCCTTGATGGCTACCGTGCCCCCGAGGGCCTCTGCGGCCCTCGCGGCCTCCTCCGGCGTGCCGGCCACGATGCCTGGCAGCGTCTCGAGGCCGTAGTTTCTCAACAATTCTTTGCCCTGATACTCATAGAGATCCAAGTTGGAAACCCCCGCGAAGCCCGCTACGACGGTCCAGAATTATACAGATTCCCACCACGCGCACGCGAAAAACAAAGAGAGGCCCCCAAACAAGGCTCCGCTGACGCACGAGCATATTTCCCCTGCAACCACCATCACGCCACCCACAGGCCCACCCCGGCACCGCTCCAACCCAACTATCGCCCACCCGCCAACAAGAACTACAGGCTGAAAGCTGACCGCTGAAAGCTAAGAGCTAAAAGCTAGAAGCTAGAAGCTAGAAGCTAAGCCCGCCAGAAGGAGCGGCTGAGTAGCACGAGCACGGTGAACAGTTCCAGTCGGCCCAGGAGCATCAGGGCGGCGAGGATAGTCTTGCCCGTAGCGGGCAGCGCTTCGTAGAACCCGGGGGTTC
>DASUPX010000031.1:0-2518 GCA_036280905.1 Rubrobacter sp.
GGCGGTTATTGCCAAGACCGGGATAGGCGCGTTCGGGACGTTTCTGAAGAGCGAGTTGCAGCGTCATGGTGTTACTACGGAGTACCTCGCCATGGACCACCGCACGCATACCACCGTGATCTTCGTCTCCTCCACGTCGGCAACCCCGGATTTCGAGGAGTTCAGGAGCGGCGACTACCTGCTGAGGCCCGACGAGGTCTCCGAGGAGGCCATCTCGCGCACAAGGGTGGTACACGCCTCTACCTTCGCGCTCTCACGCGAGCCCTGTCGTTCGGCGGTGCTCTGGGCCTTCAGCAAGGCGCGGGAGATGGGCAAGACGGTCTCCCTGGATCCCAACTACAGCAGGCGGGTCTGGCCAGACCAGAAAGAGGCCAGAAAGGTCATAGAGGAGGCCTACTGTTACGTCGACCTTACCAAGCCATCCGCCGACGACGCCAGGCGCGTCTTCGGGCCGGACCTGGGTCCGGAGCAGTACATCCAGAAGTTCCACGACCTTGGCGCCCAGACTGTCGTCTTCACCATGGGCGAGGGGGGGAATGTGATCTCCGAGTATGGAAAGACGCTGGTCCACGTCCCCGCCCGGCCCGTAGAGGTCATCGACGCAACCGGTGCGGGGGACGCGTTCTGGGCCGGGTTCCTCACTGCCACCCTCGACGGGCATCCCACGGAGCGCTCCGTGCTCTTCGCCCGCGAGATCGTCGAACGCAAGCTGAGAACGAAAGGGCCCCTTCCCGCGGAGATCGATCGCGCGGAGATCTACCAGCGCCTGGAAGCCGGCCAGAGAGGATGAGCAGATGCACGTCGCCTTCGTGAACCCTCAGGGGAACTTCGACCCCGAAGACTCCTACTGGACGGCGCACCCGGACTTCGGCGGTCAGCTCGTCTACGTCAAGGAGCTCGCGCTCGCGATGGGCAACCTCGGCCACAAGGTAGATATCGTGACCCGCCGCATCATCGACCCTGACTGGCCCGAGTTCTCCTCCGAAGAAGACGCTTACCCGGACACTCCGAACGTACGGATCCTACGCATCCCCTGCGGACCAGACACGTTCCTGCCCAAGGAAGAGTTGTGGCCCTACCTCGGCACCGAGTTCGTACCGCGGCTCCTCGAACTGTACGAGCGTGAAGGGTCGATGCCAGACGCCGTTACCTCGCATTACGGAGACGGTGGCCTCTGCGCCGCCCTCATCGAGGAGCGCGCTGGTATCCCTTTCAGCTTCACCGCCCACTCACTCGGCGCGCAGAAGATGGACAAGATGGGGATTCGACGCAAGGACATGGCCGGGGTGGACGCCCGCTACCACTTCTCCAGCCGCATCGTGGCCGAACGCCTGGCGATGAACCGCTCGAGCGTGAACATCACGAGCACGGGCCAGGAGCGCTTCAACCAGTACACCCACAACGCCTACAGGGGGGCCGTCGACCCCTCGGACGACGCCCGCTTCGCCGCCGTTCCGCCCGGCGTAGCCCTGCACATCTTCGACCGGTCGGCCCGTTACGAGGATGAGGAAGCCATCCAGAAGCTGGTCGACGATTCTTTGCGGCGCGATCTCGCCGCCGAACGGGTTGGCCTTCCGTGTGTGGTCGCCTCCAGCAGATTGGACCCAAAGAAGAACCACCTGGCGCTGGTGGAGGCTTTCGCCGGAAGCCCAACCCTACGCGAGTCGGCCAACCTGGTCATCCTGACCGGGAGCCTGGAGAACCCACTGGAGGACTACGGAGCGGCCAGGGACGAGGAACGGGCCGTCCTCGACTCGCTGATGGAGGTGGTAGACCGGGCTGGAATGCGGGGTGAGGTCTCCATGTTCGCCGTGCGCGGCCAGCGGGCCCTCGCCGCCGCCTACCGCCATCTCGCCGAGCAGCGCTCCGTCTTCGCGCTCACGGCCCTCTACGAGCCGTTCGGGCTTGCCCCCCTGGAGGCAATGGCCGCGGGGCTCCCCGCCGTCGTCACCAGGTTCGGTGGCCCCAGCGAGTCCATGCGCGACGGCGACGAGGAGTTCGGCATTCTCGTGGATCCCACAGACCCCGAGGACGTGGGCGCCGGGCTGCACGTCCTCACGAGCAGCCCCGAAGCCTGGGGACGCTATGCCAGGGCCGGCTACGGTCGCGTCCTCGCCCGCTACACGTGGGAGAGGACCGCGGAAGGGTACCTGGAGGCGATCTCCGGCGACAAGGATGACACCGCCGGAAGAAGCGAGAAGAGCGCCGCGCCAGTCTCCGCTGACGGCTTGCGTTATCCCGGGCGCCTTACCATACCCTCCTATTTCACGAACCCATCCTCGGGAGAAGGGGTTTCTCTGGAGGGGCTCGACGAGCTGTACTACGGGTTGGATCTCCTCGCCGTCGGGGAGACCATGGTTGACTTTATCTCGCACGAGATGGCCCTTTCTTTGCGGACGGCGAGCCAGTTCTCGCGCTACCTCGGCGGGCAGCCTGCCAACGTGGCCCTGTACGTCGCCAAGCTAGGTGGGCGCTCGGCCGTGATCACCCGTCTAGGCTCAGACTACTTCGGCGAGTA
>DASUPX010000032.1:0-9861 GCA_036280905.1 Rubrobacter sp.
ACCGCGTGCGCGTGCGGGTGGAGACCGCGGACACGCCGTGGACCGCTGGTTGCGAGCCGGGCGAGGAGCTCGAGTTGCCGGTGGCCCACAATGAGGGCAACTACTTCGCCGACCCCGAAACGCTGGCCCGGCTCGAAGACGAGGAGCGTGTGGTGCTGCGCTACCTGGAGAACCCGAACGGTGCCGCCCACGACATCGCCGGCGTTTGCAACGAGGGCCGCAACGTGGTGGGGCTCATGCCGCACCCGGAGAGGGTATCCGACCCCGCGCTCGGGTCGGACGAGGGGTTGAGGATCCTGAGGTCTGTGCTCGTGGGGGCCGGGGTCTGAACATCCAGGAGACATACAGCTCACTGGGCCTCTCGGACTTCGAGTACGATCGCATCCTGGAGCTGATGGGGCGGCCCCCGAACTACCTGGAGCTCTCGCTCTTCTCCGTGATGTGGAGCGAACACTGCGGATACAAGAACTCGCGCCCGCTCCTCAAGCGCTTCCCGAACGAGGGGGAGCGGGTGGTGCAGGGACCGGGGGAGAACGCCGGCGTGGTCGAGGTGGGGGACGGGTGGGCCGTCGCCTTCAAGATGGAGAGCCACAACCATCCCTCGGCCGTTGAGCCCTACGAGGGGGCCGCTACTGGCGTTGGCGGCATCATCCGGGACATCCTGGCCATGGGCGCGCGCCCCGTGGCGCTTCTCGACTCCCTCCGGTTCGGGCCGCTCGGGGATGAGCGAAGCCGCTACCTCTTCAGGGAGGTCGTGCGCGGCATCGGGGGGTACGGCAACGCCGTCGGGGTGCCCACGGTCGGCGGGGAGGTGGAGTTCGCGGAGGCCTACTCGGGTAACCCGCTCGTCAACGCCATGTGCGTTGGAGTGATCCGGACGGAGGACCTCGTCCACTCCAGCGCAACCGGTGAAGGTAACCTCGTCATCCTGCTCGGCTCCAAGACCGGACGAGACGGCATCCACGGAGCCACCTTCGCCTCCGACGAGCTAACCGAAGAGTCGGAGTCCAAGAGATCCAACGTCCAGGTAGGCGACCCGTTCTGCGAGAAGATGCTCATCGAGTGTTGCCTCAAGCTTCTGGAGGAGGACCTGCTCGTCTCGTTGCAGGATCTGGGTGCCGCCGGCATCACTTCTTCCGCTTCTGAGATGGCCGCCAAGGGCGGGGTCGGAATCGAGATAGAGACGGATAGGGTACCGTTGCGGGAGAGCGGGATGGAGCCGTGGGAGGTCATGATCTCCGAGTCCCAGGAACGGATGCTGGCCGTCGTCGAGCCGGATAAAGCCGATGAGGTCCTCGCCCTGGCCGAACGCTACGAGCTTGTTGGTGCGGTAGTGGGCCGCGTCGCCGACCACGGCGATCTGCGCATCATCCACCACGGAGAGATTGCCGGTACCGTGCCAGCCGGACTCCTTGCCGACGCCCCCGTCTACAGACGCGAGGTGGTACGCCCGTCTTACCTCGATGAGGTGCAGGAGTTGGACCTGGAAAGTCTTCCCGAGCCGGAGGACTACAACGCCGTGCTGCTGAAGATGCTGGCACATCCGAACCTGCGTTCACGGAGGTCCATCTTCACCCAGTACGACCACCAGGTCGGCACGGACACCGTGGTGCTCCCCGGTGCCGACGCGGCGGTCATGAGGATCAAGGGCACGGAGCTTGGCTTCGCCGTCACCACCGATGGACGGGGCCGCCACTGCTACCTGGATCCGCGCGGTGGAGGAGCAGCCACCGTGGCGGAGGCGTACAGGAACCTCTCGTGCGTCGGGGCCGAGCCCGTGGCCGTCACCGACTGTCTCAACTTCGGCAGCCCCGAGAAACCCGACGGCTACTACCAGCTCGCCGAGTGCATCGAGGGAATGGCCGAGGCCTGCGAGGTGCTGGGGACGCCGGTCGTTAGCGGCAACGTGAGCCTCTTCAACGAGACAGACCGCGGAGCAATCTACCCGACCCCGACCGTGGGGATGGTCGGGGTGATGAAGGACGTGAGCCGGCACGCGACGCCTGCCTTCAAGCGTGAAGGGGATCGGGTGATGATAGTTGGTGAGCCAACCGCTTACTCGTTGGCCGGTTCGGAGTACCTGCAGATCATGGGCGACAACGTGGCCGGCAGACCTCCAGGACCAGATATCACCACCGAGAAGACATACTCGGATCTAATCCGCAGCTTTATTGAGCGTGGCCTGATTGATACGGCGCACGATGTCTCAGGCGGTGGCCAGGCCGTGGCGCTTTCTGAGATGGCTCTGGCTAGCGGAATCGGTTTCGAGTACGACGGAGAAGTGGAGCCCGAGGAGCTACTGCAAGATGGCCGGAGGGACGTGACCCTCTTCGGAGAATGTGGCGCTCGTTTTCTGATCGCCTTCCCGGGCGAAAGGTGGGACGCGGTGCAAGAAGCACTTAATGTGCCATGGGTCGCCTACGACCTACTCGGCTACACTGGTGGAGACAGGTTCAAGATCTTCGATTTCATCGACGTTGGTCTGGATGAACTCGGGGAAGCCTACGAACGTGACCTCTTCGAGGCGCACGCGCCGGAAGGCGGGCACATTGGATAGCGCAGACAAGGTCAACGTCGCGCAGAAGTTCTCGCTTTTCGAGGAGCACTGGAGCCCGAAAGTAGTGGGTGAGTTGAACGGACAGCATGTCAAGCTCGTCAAGATCTCCGGCGAGTTCGTCTGGCACCATCACGACGACGAGGACGAGATGTTCCTGGTGGTTGATGGCCGTTTCAGGATGGAGTTCAGGGACCGGGAGGTATGGATCGAGGAAGGAGAGTTCATCGTGGTGCCGCACGGGGTCGAGCACAGGCCCGTCGCGGAGGAGGAGGCGAGCGTGATGCTCTTCGAGCCCGCATCCACGCTGAACACGGGCAATGTGAAGGGCGAGATGACGGTCGCCGAGTTGGACAGGATCTGAGGCTCGGAAGGTGGGTGCTCCAGACGTGGATTACCGGGATACGGAAGGCAAGCCGAAGGAAGCGTGCGGCGTCTTCGGGATCTACTCCCGCGAGCTGGCCGGAGAGCTGGCCCAGCGCACGTACTTTGGCCTCTATGCGCTGCAGCACCGCGGCCAGGAGTCGGCCGGCATAGCCGTCTCTGACGGAGAGCGCACGACCGCCATGCGCGACATGGGCCTGGTCTCGCAGGTGTTCGACCGCACGAGCCTCGCTGCCCTGGAGGACGGCCACCTGTCGCTGGGCCACGTCCGCTACTCCACGACGGGCTCGGCCTCCTGGGAGAACGCCCAGCCCGAGTTCGGCGGTCGGGGGGACGTAAACGTTGCCGTGGCCCACAACGGCAACCTGGTGAACGCCGGCAAGCTAAGGGACGGCCTGGCCGAGGACGGCTTCAGGTTCTACTCCACCTCGGACACCACTTACATCGCCGCCGCGGCGGTGAGAGAGCTCGAGCGCGGCCTGTCCGTGGGAGAAGCCGTGCAGGCGGCCATGCGCCACTTCGAGGGCGCCTACTCCGTGGCCATGATCTTCCGCGACAAGCTCGTCGCGTTCCGCGATCCGCACGGCTTCCGTCCGCTCTCCATCGGGGAGGTCGACGGCGGCTACGCCGTCTCCAGCGAGACCTGCGGCCTGGACATCATCGGCGCGAAGTTCCTGCGCGACGTGGAGCCCGGGGAGGTCGTGGTCATGGACGACGAAGGGCTGACGAGCTTTACGGCGGAGACCCCGCGCCGGGCCCTGTGCGTCTTCGAGTACGTGTACTTCGCCCGCCCCGACTCCCGTTTCGACGGGCGCGAGGTCGCGGACTCCCGCCACGGGATGGGCGAGCTTCTGGCCGAGGAGGCGCCGGTAGAGGCCGACGTGGTCATACCGGTTCCGGACTCGGGGATGATGGCGGCCATCGGCTACTCGCAGCGGAGCGGCATCCCCTACGCAGAGGGCCTCATAAAGAACCGTTACGTGGGGCGGACCTTTATCCAGCCGACCGACGGGATGCGCCAGCTCGGCCTCAGGCTCAAGCTCAACCCGCTGCCAAGCGTGATCGAGGGCAACCGGGTGGTCGTGGTGGACGACTCGATCGTGCGGGGCAACACGAGCCGCAAGCTGGTCGAGTTGCTGTTCGAGGCCGGGGCTGCCGAGGTCCACTTCAGGGTGTCTTCGCCCCCGATCAAGGGTCCCTGCTACTACGGCATCGACATGGACAGCCCGGACCAGCTCGTCGGCGCGAACCTGACGGTGGAGCAGATAAGGGAGCAGATCGGGGCCACCACCCTGGCCTACCTCTCAACTGAAGCGATGGTGGCCGCGACCCGGCAACCGAAGGACCGCCTCTGCCGCGCCTGCTTCGACGGCGACTACCCCATCACAGGCACCTCGAACAAGTTTGCCCTGGAGGGCCAGACCCACTTCGTCCCCACCGGCGGCGGATGAGCGTTCCCCAACCTGCCAACCACGGTAGCCAGGAGACCCGGACCGTCCTTGCCTGGCACGAAGCCCTGAACAGCGGCGACGTGGAACGCCTCCTCGCGCTCTCCCACCCCGACGTCGAGGTCGGTGGCCCCAGGGGCAGCGCCCACGGCGCACGGATCCTGCGCGAGTGGGTGGACCGCGCGGACATCCGCCTCGAACCCGGACGCACCTTCGACAGAGCAGGCACGGTGGTCGTGGAACAGGGGGCGGAGTGGAGATCCGCAGACCCCGGCAACGTCCAGACCGTGGCCTCAGTGTTCGTGGTGAGCGATGGTCTGGTGACGAGCGTGGTGCGCTATCCGGAACTCGCCTCGGCTCTTCGCGCGGCAGACCTCGACGAGCCACACGAGAAGAGTTCCGGCTGAATCATGCGAGATGGGAGTGGGGAGTTCGGGAGAACCGGGCAGCAAGTGCAGACAGCCGAACCGCTGCGCATCCGCCGCTACGAGCCGGGAGACAGAGGCGCCGTCAGGCGACTGCACGACGACGCGCTGAACGAGGTGGGGGCACACCTCGGGAGTGGTCCCTGGGACGATGACCTCGACGAGATCGAGGGCGTCTACCTCGATAATGGCGGCGAGTTCCTCGTTGGCGTCGTGGACGGGGAGGTCGTCGCGATGGGAGCTCTGATGCGGATCTCACCGGAGCGGGCCGAGTTGAAGCGTATGCGGGTAAGGCCGGGGCTGCAGGGCCGGGGCTACGGGCAGGCCCTGCTCGACGCCTTGCACCACCGCGCAGGCGAACTCGGCTACTCCAGGCTGCGCCTCGACACGACCGTACAACAGCGGGTCGCCCAGCACCTCTACCTCAAGAACGGCTACAACGAGGCGGGACGAGGCGTCGTCGGCCCGTTCGATTGCATCTTCTATGAGAGGGAGGCTCTTGGCTGAGAAGGGCGGCTACGAGACCGCCGGCGTCTCTATCGAACGGGGAGAGAGGGCCACGGAGCTCATGCGCTCGGCCGTGGAGAGAACCCACGGCCAGGAAGTGCTCGGCGCGCCCGGTGGTTTCGCAGGCCTCTACGCCCTCGCCGGCTACGAGGACCCCGTCCTCGCCTCGACCATCGACGGCGTCGGCACCAAGGTGCTCGTGGCCAAGGAGGTCGGGCGCTACGATACCCTCGGCACGGATATCGTCAACCACTGCGCCAACGACGTGCTCGCCACCGGCGCCCGCCCACTCTTCTTCCTGGACTACGTGGGGAGCGGCCGGCTAGATCCCGAGGCCGTTGCCGGTATAGTCGGCGGTGCCGCTGAGGCTTGTGACAGGCTCGGAATGGCGCTCGTCGGCGGCGAGACCGCGGAGATGCCGGGGCTTTACGATGAGGGCGACTTCGAGATCGTCGGCGTCTGCTTCGGGGCGTGCGAGCGGGGTGAGGTGGTAGGCGGCGAGAGGGTGCGGCCCGGGGACGCCGTGATCGGCCTGGCCTCGAGCGGGCTGCACACCAACGGCTACACGCTGGCCCGCAAGGTGCTCGCCGACGCCGGCATCTCCTACGCGAACAGGGTAGAGGGCCTGGGACGTCCCGTCGGCGAGGTCTACCTGGAACCGCACCGGTCCTACGTGCGGGAGGTAGAGGCGCTACGAGAGGCGGTCGAGGTCAGGGGGATGGCGCACATCACGGGCGGAGGGCTCGGGGGAAACCTGCCGCGCTCACTCGGCGGGCTCGGAGCACGGCTAGATCCCGGATCCTGGGATGAGCCTGCGGTCTTCGGGCTCATACGTTCGCTCGGTGGGGTGCCGGAGGAAGAGATGCGCAAGGTCTTCAACCTCGGCGTCGGCTTCTGCGCGGTCGTGTCGCCGGCAGAGGTGGAGACCGGGCTGGATGCACTGCGCGGGGCTGGTTGCGGGGCTTGGAAGATCGGGGAGGTCACGCAGACGGCTGGGGTCGAGTTTGCCTGAGCGGCTGCCCGAGGGCTCGCGCTTCGCGGTGCTCGCCTCGGGCTCCGGGACGAACCTGCAGGCCCTGCTCGACGCCTATCCCGAGAACCTGGTTGTCGTCGCCGGGGACAGGAGAGAGGCTTTCGCCTTCGATCGGGCGCGGCGTGCCGGCGTGCCCGTCGAGCACGTGGATCCCGCCGGCTTCGACGTCAAGGAAGACTACGACGAGGAACTCGCGAACAGGGTCGCCGCACACGACGTGGGGCTCGTGGTGGGGGCAGGCTACATGCGGATACTGACGCCGGTCTTCCTGGAGCGTTTCCCTGCCGTGCTCAACGTCCACCCCTCGTTGCTGCCCGACTTCCGTGGGCTCCGGGCTGTGGAGCGTGCCCTCGAGGCTGGGGTCGAGGAGACGGGCGTGACGGTTCACTTCATGGTCGAGGAGGTGGATGCCGGGCCCATCGTGGCCCAGGAAAGGGTAGAGGTCGAGGCAGGTGACACGGAGGCGACGTTGTTGGAGCGGATGCATCCCGTGGAGCACAGGTTGCTCGTCGGGGCGGTCGCTGACTATTTTCTTGGGAGGGTGGAGGTATGAAACGGAGGGCTCTGGTCTCGGTCTCGGACAAGCGGGGGGTCGAGGATTTCGCACGACGTCTCTCGGGGATGGGGTTCGAGATCATCTCCACAGGCGGTACCGCAAGGGCGCTCTCGGAGGCCGGGGTCGAGGTGGTCCCCGTCTCCGAGGTGACCGGCGCGCCCGAGATCCTGGGCGGCCGGGTCAAGACGCTGCACCCCAAGATCCACGGCGGCATCCTGGCCGACCTTGGAGACCCCGACCACGTCCAGCAGCTCGTTAAAGAGGATATCGGACCCATAGATCTGGTCTGCATAAACCTCTACCCGTTCGAGGAGGCCATAGCAGGCGGCGCCAGGGAGAGGGAGGCCATCGAGCAGATAGACATCGGCGGTCCTGCCATGCTGCGGGCCGCGGCCAAGAACTTCCACTCCGTGGCGGTGGTCCCCTCATCAGCCTTTTACGAGGAGGTACTGAACGCCCTGGAGGGTGAGGGACAGGTCCCCGAAGACATGCGGCGGCGTCTGGCGCTCGCCGCGTTCCGGCGCACGGCCCGCTACGACGCGGCGATCTCGGGCTGGCTCGATGAGCAGGCCGGGGGAGAGGTAGAGTCTTCGGGGCCGGAGAAATTCCCCGAGCGCCGCACCATCGAGTACGAGCGGGTCTCCAGCCTGCGTTACGGGGAGAACCCGCATCAGGAGGCGGCTTACTACGCGGAAGAGGGCGCCGATCACCTGCTCAGTGGCGTTGAGATCTTGCAGGGGCGGGAGATCTCCTTCAACAACCTCTACGACCTGGAAGCGGCCCGCACCCTCCTCGCCGACCTTACCGAGCTCGGGGATGCTGCCGTTATCGTCAAGCACGCCAACCCCTGCGGCGCCGCGGTAGGCGTCTCCCTGACCGACGCCTACCGCAAGGCCCTGGCCTCCGATCCGCAGTCCGCCTTCGGGGGTATAGTGGCGCTTGGTCGTGAAGTAGACGGCGCGCTGGCGGCCGAGATCTCCAGCGTGTTCACGGAGATCCTGGTCGCCCCCGGCTTCACCGAAGAAGCGAAAGAGATCCTGGCCAAAAAGCCGAACATGCGCGTCCTCGTAGCCGGCCCACTATCCCGTCCCCGGCTCTCGGCCAAACAAGTAACAGGCGGCATACTGCTGCAGGACACCGACGCCGTAGAAGACGCCGCCGGATACAAGGTGGTCACCGAAACAACACCTTCAGAGCAACAGATGCAAGACCTGCTCTTCGTCTGGCGCGTGGCCCGCGTGGTCAAGAGCAACGCCATAGTCCTGGCCAGGGACGGTGCCACGGTCGGCGTCGGGGCTGGTCAGATGAGCCGGGTCGACTCCTCGGAGATAGCCGTAAAGAAGGCCGGCGAGAAGGCACAAGGCTCCGTCGCAGCCAGCGACGCCTTCTTCCCCTTCGCCGACGGCGTGGAGGCCCTGGCCGAAGCCGGTATAAGCGCGGTCATCCAGCCAGGAGGCTCCGTCCGCGACGACGAAGTCATAGAAGCCGCCAACCGTTACGGCCTCGCGATGGTTTTCACCGGTCACCGACATTTCTTCCATTAGAGCGAACAACAGAGGATCGACGCCCCATCCATTCGTGCCATCCGCCCTCAGCAGATCCAATAGCTGAAAGCTAACAGCTGAAGGCTGACAGCTAGCATAAGGTCGAAGAAGCCTCTGGTATCGGGTAAACTCCAGACGGAGCCTGGGCCAGTAGCTCAGTGGCAGAGCAGGGGACTTTTAATCCTCGTGTCGTAGGTTCGATCCCTACCTGGCTCACCCCGTCGTCGGCGTCGAGTGGCAGGTATCAGCCATGGTGCTATCTGTCAAAATCCCGGAGGCGGGACCCACCAGGCGCGTAAGCCCCTTTCCTCTGTAAGACTTGACAACATTTGTCGCAATCACTAGACTTACACCGTAAGGAAAACGGTGGTCAAGGGTAGGTGGAGACCATGAGGCGTGTGGGCTTGGTTCTGGTGACCATGGTGGTTGTGGCGCTCGTCGTAGGCAGTGGCGTTGCGCTCGCAGCGGTGAAGTTCGGTACGGATGGGGGCGATGTCCTGATTGGCACCGACAGCGCGGACCAACTGTTCGGCAAAGGTGGCAGCGACTTCCTTGCTGGGAAGAAGCAAGACGATATCCTCTACGGCGGCGACGGTTTCGACGCACTCCACGGTGGTGCTGTGGGCTGGGGGATGGCCTCCGACGGTCACGACAAGCTCTTCGGTGGGGATGGACCCGATTGCATGTTCGGCGGCTCGCAAGACGACGTTCTCGTAGGCGGTTCGGGCAACGACGAGATGGGGTTTTACTGCTACGAGTTCATCTTCGACACGGGCATAGACCTCTTCTATGGTGGTACAGGTAACGACTTCGTCTGGTCTTGGGATTACTCTGGCGACGGCAAGGCACAGCGAGACCTCGTTTTTTGTGGCAGTGGCCGAGACGAGGTTCTGGCAGACAAGCTCGACCGGCTCCACGACTGCGAAAGAGTTCAGCGAATCGGACGTAGATAGCAGGCGGGTGCACCAAGCTTGGTATGAACTTTAGAAACCCATCCTTCACACGTATCGGCCTCATCCGGTTGGGTGGGTTGGTAACTATTGTATGCGGCCTTGCTGCGACCACACTAGGGTTGCTCGCTTGAATAGGCGTTGTACGAGGATTCCTACCAAGGTATGGTCTCGGTAGCTAGAGCCGGTGCCCGTAGTGGGGTGATGGGAATGGGAAAGGAGGATGCGGGCACCGGCTACGGCTCTTCATACAGCATATATTCGTGCGAGTGAAGCCTTTCGGACGTATGCGGGACAAATTGACTAGACAGATATAGGGCAAACTGAGCATGTAAGCAGATGAACGGCGCGATACGCTTCAATGCAAGCCGAACGGGCCTACACACGTACTGAGTGGTCGGTTCGCCTCTGTGAGGTCGGTGACAGTGGAGGGGGAGCCGACCTCACTGGTTTCCTGACG
>DASUPX010000033.1:0-2064 GCA_036280905.1 Rubrobacter sp.
AAGGAGCGTGGACCAGCTGGCGGGCGTCGCCGAAAACCTCGTGAGGGCCCGCGCATGACCGAACGGGTGTCCTTCTCCAACACGGAACCCTACCGCTTCTGCCCGGCGGACGGAACGCGCCTGCAAGCGAAGGGCGGTGAGAGCAGCGGCGTATCGTGCCCCAAGTGCGGGCGGTCGTGGTACAGAAGCTCGTCCCCCGCCGTGGGGGCCGCGATCGTGCAGGGAGGACGCGTCCTCGTGACGGTGCGGGGCATCGAGCCCGAGAAGGGGAAGCTGGATCTCCCCGGCGGCTTCGTGGAGCTCGGCGAGCACCCGAGGGACGCCCTCGTGCGGGAGGCGCAGGAGGAGCTAGGCGTGGAGGTCGAGGCCGAGGAACGCCCGATGCTGCTCGCTGTCCACACCTACGGCGAGGACGGAGAGTACGTGCTCGCCATTGGTTTCCGTACGCGCATCATCTCCGGCGAACCAGAGCCGGCCGACGATGTGGCTGACATCAGGTGGGTCACGAAAGACGAGGTCGACACCCTCGACTTCGCCTGGGAGCACGACCGGAGAATAGCCCGGCGGGCACTGGAGGACGCATAGATGTCGCGCGGCGGTATCAGGAGGACCGTTTGCTGGGATTGTCGGTACGATGAAGGGGGCGTATGTCCGCGATAGACGGCTGGCTGGAAGGACTCTTGCACGGGGAGGTCGGGGTTGGCGTCATACTGCTCGTCAGCCTGCTGCTCGGCTTGAGGCACGCTTCCGACCCCGACCACCTCGCCGCCGTTACCACCCTGATCGCCTCCGGGGAGGACCGGCACAGGGTGCGCAAGGCGGGCACCATGGGCCTGCTCTGGGGACTCGGCCATGGGACCACGCTTGTGCTTATCGGCCTGCCGCTCGTCCTCCTGAACCAGTACCTGCCCGAGATCGTGGGCAAGATAGCCGAGGTCGCCATCGGGTGCATCATCGTGCTGCTCGCGCTGCGGCTGCTCGTCCGGTGGCGGCGGGGCCTCTACCACGTACACCTCCACACCCACGACGATGGCGAAGCCCACCGCCACGTCCACTCCCACGTAGAGGACGAGTCGCACGGACACGCCCACCGCCTCCCGAAGCGTACCCCGCTCTCCTCTTACGGCGTCGGGCTGGTGCACGGCATCGGTGGCTCCGGGGGGCTTACGCTGCTCCTGATCTCCACCATCTCAGACAAAGCCCAGGCGACGGGGGCGCTCTTTCTCTTCGCAGCGGGAACCGCCGCCTCTATGGCGCTCCTCTCCACGGCTTTCGGCCTCGTCATAGCCGGCGGCCCCCTGGCCCGTAACTTCGAGCGCGTCGCCCCCGTGCTCGGCGTCCTCAGCATGGCCTTCGGAGCCTGGTACGCCCTCGGCGCGCTCGGAATAGTCGTTTATCCGTTCTAGCGAATCGCAAGCGAACAGCAAGCCGGCAACGTTCGTCAGGCAATCTTCCTGTAGCCTGTAGCCTTCTCCTGTAGAGTGGCTCTTGCTTTACGAAAACCTTCCAGGGACTGGGGATGGAGATGGGAAGATCACCGTTGCTTGCTGCTGACGGGAAGGCGTTGATCGTGGCGATGGATCATGCGCGGGCTTACGGCGCGATCGAGGGGTTGGAGGACCCTGGGGCGGTGATCGAGGCCTCCGTGGAGGGCGGGGCAGACGCCGTCATGACGACCTTCGGCGTGGCGAAACGCTACCACGACCAGCTTGCCGGCCGCATACCCACCGTGATCCGTCTCGACGGCGGCCCGAGCCTGTTCCGCGAGGACTGGCTCGCCTACACGGAGTGGAGCCTCCTGCATTCCGTCGATGACGCGCTCCTGCTTGGGGCCGACGCCGTCGTGCTGATGGCTTTCGTGGGCATCCCCGTCGAACTGGAGACCTACCGCATCATCGCCAGGGTGGCCGGCGAGTGCCTGCGCGCCAACCTGCCGCTCGTGGTCGAGGCGCTACCGTGCCCGAGCGAGCGCATCCCCGACCCGAGGGCCACCGAGGCCATGGCCTCGGCCGCCCGCATCGGCTTCGAGCACGGCGCCGACATGGTCAAGTCGTACTTCACGGA
>DASUPX010000034.1:0-7625 GCA_036280905.1 Rubrobacter sp.
CACCACCGTGGCAATGGTTCTTCCGAAATACTGCCCCTCTAAAGGTGGTAAGCAGCGGTCCTCTCGTGCAAAATACCCCTATCGTCGCCGTCGGCGTCGTTGTAGGGGGAGAACGGGCCGGAAGACCTCCATCCGGCCGACAAGAGTAGAGGAGTGCAACGAGTGCGAGCAAGATTAGTCCTTGTCAAGAGCGCTGCGGCCCTGATCGCGCTTTCCATCCTGCTGATCCTGGCCCCCTGGTCAGCACCAGACCGGGCAGCGGCCCAGGAGACGGGGGCACCCCCGGGCGCCCCGAACCTGGATGCAACGTCCTGGGCGCTCATCGACGCCGATACCGGCATGTACCTGGCGGGCAAAGACCCGGACAAACGACTCCAGACAGCCTCGACCACCAAGATCATGCTCGCCCTCGTGGTCCTGGACGAGGGCGTCGATATGGACGAGAAGGTGACCGTCTCCGAGGATGCCGCCGCCTACGCCGGGTCGGTCTACAGCAACGTGGGCCTCTACCCCTACGACCAGGTCAGCGTGGAGGACCTCCTGATCGCGTCCCTGGTCCCCTCTGGCACCGACGCGGACTACGCCCTTGCCGAGTACCTGGGAGACGGCAGCGTGGACGAGTTCGTGGGCAAGATGAACGACAAGGCCAAAGAGATGGGCCTGAAGAACACCCACTTCGAGAACCCGGCTGGCATCGACGACCCGAAGAACTACTCCAGCGCGGCGGACCTCGTCAAGATGGCCAGGGAGGCGATGAAGTACCCCGAGTTTCGCGAGATAGTCGCCATGCCCGAGGCCACTATCTCCACACAAGACAGGCAGATACAGATAGTCAACACCAACCTCCTCGTGGTCCCCAACTCCGGCTACGACTACGGTCCGGCCACCGGCGTCAAGACGGGTACCTCCCCCCAGGCCGGGGCGTGCCTGGTGGCCTCGGCCGAGAGCGGTGACGAATCCTACATCGTCGCTATCCTCGACGCCGCCAGCGATTTCCAACGCTTCGAAGCCGCTACGACGGCGCTCGAGTACGGCTTCGGCGAGTTCGATAACGAGCCCCTGGTGAAAGAGGGGGACGACTTCGCCGACCTGGAACTACCCTACCGCAGGGACGAATCGGTAAAGCTGGTAGCCGCCAGAGACGTGGCAGCCCTCGCCGGCCCCGGCCTGGAGGTGGTCAGGAAGGCGACCCACGAAGAGCCCCCTCCCTCCGCCGAGAAGGGAGAGAAACTGGGCACCGTCAAAGTCTCCGTAGAAGGCCGCAACGCCGGCAGCAGCCCCCTCGTGGCCCAGCAAGGCTACGAATCCGCCTCCCTCTGGCAGAGAATCACCTACCTGGCAGGAGGCCTGAAACGCTGGGTGCTGCAGCGCTGAGTGTGGCAGCGCTGGAAGCGCTGCCACGCACGCCGGCCCCGCTTCGCTCTGCCGGCTCGTCAGCAAGCCCGGCTTCGCCAGGCTCGCTTTCGGCCAGATCCCGCTGCGGCCCGCACTTTACCTGCAGGACGTGACGATACGTAGAAAGGCTCCACACCTGGATCACCGTTACGAACAGAGACAACCGGCTGAAAGCGACCAAAGGGAGCGTGCTGAAAGCGAGAGCCGAAGGTTCGAAGCGTTGCCGACAAGCGAGGCGAAGCCGAGCGTGCTGACAAGCGGAGGCGCAGCCGAAGCGTGCTAGTATAGAGGTATGCGAGGGAAGATTTTTGATGGCCGTTATGTGCTGGGTGAGTCCCTTGGTAGCGGGGGCATGGGCGAGGTCTATCTGGCGCATGACGGGGTGCTGGAGAGGGACGTTGCCCTCAAGGTTCTGAGGACCCAGTACGCCGGGGACGAGGAGTTCGCCGAGCGCTTCAAGTGGGAGGCCCGCAGCGCGGCCAGCCTCTCCCACCCCAACATCGTGCAGGTCTACGACAGGGGCGAGACGGAAGACGGAACATCCTACATCGCCATGGAGTACGTGCCAGGCGGCACCCTGAAAGAGCAGATCACGCGTCGGGCGCCATTCGGGGACAGTGATGCCGCCGCCGTCGGGGCGCAGATAGCGGACGCCCTCGAGGCGGCGCACGAGCAGGGGATGATCCACCGCGACATAAAGCCCCAGAACGTGCTTGTAACCGCATCGGGCGATCTCAAGGTAACCGACTTCGGCATAGCCAGGGCGGCCTCGGCCATGACGAACACCGCCTCGGGGGCCATCTTCGGCACGGCCGCCTACATCTCGCCCGAGCAGGCGCTCGGCGAGCCGGTTGGCCCCGCGAGCGACCTGTACTCGCTTGGGGTGATCCTCTACGAGATGCTGACCGGCGAGCTTCCCTTCTCCGCCGACAACTCTATCGCCGTGTGCATGAAGCACGTGAACGAGCCGCCGGTCCCGCCACAAGTAGTGAACCCGGAGATCTCGGATGGGATGAGCGCCCTCGTCTTGATGCTGCTCGCCAAGCATCCCGGGGACCGTTACGGGAGCGCGATGCGACTCCTGTCCGACCTGGAGCGCGTGCGGGACGGCCTTCTCCCGGCCCTCGCCCTGCAGACGGTGACGCAACCCATCGGCCGGCTGCCGCACGCCGCGCCGCTGCGCAGGGTTGACGTGTCGCGGAGACCGAGAACGGCACGGACGCTGGCCCTCGCCTCCGTCGCGACGGCGGCCCTGTTGGGCACCTTGCTGTTCGGCCTCTCGCAAGAGGGATCCGGGACAGGGACCCTTCCGCGCGCTCAGGGCTTC
Organism: Rubrobacter sp.; assembly: GCA_036280905.1. GTDB lineage: Bacteria > Actinomycetota > Rubrobacteria > Rubrobacterales > Rubrobacteraceae > Rubrobacter_D. The sequence continues at coordinate 2,723 of DASUPX010000034.1, forward strand.
GCCAGCGAAATCCTGGACCCGCCGGCCAGGGCGGCCGTGAACACCACGAACACCACGAACACCACCAACGCCACGAAGACCCCGAAGACCGACGCGAACACCGGGGAAAACCCGGCACCAGTTATCCGATCGTCGGCATCACCCACCCCATCTCCCTCCCCACCCCCCGTGGCGTCCCCAGAGAGAACGCCTGCGGTTCCCGTCGGGCCACCGGAAGACCAGGCACCTTCCGAGTCGCAATACGACGGGGGCAACTAGGGTCATCCGTTCCGCGCCGGCGCCGGTGATGCTATATTCGCTCTCTGACGGGTGAATCAGGGGAGGAGCGTCGAGTGGCAGGGTTGGACGTCGGTAGCAAGGTCACGTACTTCGAGTTGCCGGATCAGCAGGATTATCCGTGGAGCCTCTCGGGACAGCTGGAGCTGGGACCGGTATTGCTTGTGTTCTACCGGGGTGACTGGGACCCGTACTGTAACGGGCAGCTCGCCAGCTACGGCCGGCAGATGGAGGAGTTCGAGCGGCGGGGCGTTCAGGTCGCCGGCATCAGCGTCGACCCCCCTTCCCACAACGCGAAGCTGGTCGGAAAACTCCAGCTCCCCTTCCCCCTGCTGAGCGATCCGGAGGGGGAGCTCGCCCGCCTGTACGGGCTGTGGGACGACGAGGGCATGGCCCTGCCCTCCGTGGTCGTCATCGACCAGTCGGGCGAGGTCCGCTACCTCTACAGGGGCACCGACCTCGCGGACAGGCCGGCAGACAAGGATATCTTCGACAGCCTGCGGGGCCTCGACAGCGGGATAGAACGCCTCACGGGAGGGCCCGAGTTCCAGGTCGGCGCGGGCCAGGCGAGGGAGACGACCGTCCGGCCCGACGAACCCGTCATGGAGCTCGACCAGCTCGCGACCTACTTCCAGGGCGTCCTGTCGACCACCGTCCTATTCAAGGACAGGTTCGGTGTGTGGGGCCGCTCCGGCAAAAAGGCCTTCAACGAGACCGATGAGTTTCAGCGGATGGTACGCCACTACATGAAAGCCATCGACGACACGGTCGAGCTCAGGCGTCAGAACGCCTGAGCTCGGCACGCTGCGGCCTGTGGCCTCCGCTTGTCAGCCCGCTTCGGGCCCTACGGGCCCTCGCTGTCAGTCAGGCCCCGCTGCGGCGCAACCCCTTCCGCACGCGAGGTAGGGTATGAAGAGAAGGCCACATGCCGGGCTCGCCGTCACGGACAGAGACGACCGGCTGAAAGCGAGGCGAAGCCGAAGCGGGCTGACAAGCGAAGCCCTTCAGGGCGAAGCGTGCTGATCTCCGGGGGGCGTCTCAGGGCACTCTGGCGGCTGGTGATACAGTTCCTCACCTTCAGGGTGATCGTTGCCGTGTTGTTCAGCACGCTCGCGGTGACCCTGTCGCTCACCGCCTCGGGGGGCAGATCCGTCACGATGAGCTCGCCGGCTATACTGCTCGCGAGCGGGGTGGCCGGGCTCGCGGGGGCCATGTTGAGCGTGTGGCTTGCCGGTCGCTATCTCGACAGGCGTCCCTTCTCCGATTTCGGGTTCCATCTCGGCGCCGGATGGTTGCTCGACCTGCTCTTCGGGATGCTACTTGGCGGCGTACTTATCTCGACCATCTTCATCATCGAGCTGGGGCTCGGCTGGGTCGAGGTCTCGGGATCCTTCGAGACCTTCGGGACGGGCCTCTCCTTCCTGCCCTCCATGCTCCTGCCGGTGGTGATGTACCTGTGCGTGGGCATCTACGAGGAGACGGTCTTTCGGGGATACCAGCTCAAAAACGCGGCGGAGGGCCTCGACTACCCGGCGCTCGGCCCCCGCGGCGCTATCCTGGTGGCCTGGATACTGTCTTCTGTCTTTTTCGGGCTGCTGCACGCCAACAACCCAAGTGCCACGGCCGTCAGCACGCTCAACATCGTGCTCGCCGGCCTGCTGCTCGGCTTCGGGTACGTGGTCTCGGGCGAGCTTGCCATACCCATAGGGCTGCACATCACCTGGAACTTGTTCCAGGGCGCCGTCTACGGCTTTCCCGTTAGCGGCTTCGGGCCGTTCGGCGCCACGATCGTCGAGACCAGGCAGACCGGCCCAGACCTGTGGACCGGGGGGGCCTTCGGACCCGAGGCGGGCCTGCTGGCCCCGATCGCCATGCTCCTTGGCATCTCCCTGATAGCCCTGTGGACTCGCTTGAGAACGGGCAGGGTCGCGCTCCACTCTCCGCTCGCAGAAGGCCCGAACCGGGACCCGCTAACCAGGGCAACAGGTGATCTTCCTGAAGCCTGAAACATGTAGCCTGTAGCCCTCTTCCCGCGGATAGGCCATACTTTTCGAGATCGTTCTGTTGAAAGGGGAGAAATTGGCTGGAACGACGCTTCTGAGGAACGCTTTGCTCATAGATTGCGCGGGTGACGGGCCGCGAGAGCGCGCCTCCGTCGTGGTCGAGGGGGGTAGGATCTCGGAGGTCGGGTACGGGAAGGACCCTGCGATTGCCGGGCATGACGCCGTCATCGACTGCGCGGGGATGACCCTTATGCCCGGGCTCACCGATGCCCACGTCCACATAGGGGCCGTCGACGTCAACATCCTCGACCAGCACAGGGAGCGTCCCTCCAACCTCGTAGCCCTGATGATGGCCAGGATCCTGGAGGACACCATCCAGGAAGGTTTCACCACCGTCAGGGACGCAGGGGGGACCGACTGGAGCTTCAAGGCGGCCGTGGAGCGGGGGGTAGTCCAGGGGCCGCGGCTGCTCGTGAGCGACAAGCCCCTCTCGCAGACCGGCGGGCACGGGGACTGGCGCAGGTCCACCGAGACGCAACCGCCGGAGATCTTCTGTCCCACCGCCGGCATGCGCTCCGTCGTGTGCGACGGGGCAGACGAGGTGAGGCGGGCCACCAGGGAGCAACTCAGGCAGGGGGCCGACCAGATCAAGGTGATGGCCTCGGGCGGCGCCATGTCCCCCGCAGACGAGTTGGCCTCGACCCAGTACACCCTGGACGAGCTTCGGGCCGCCGTGGAGGAGGCCGAGGCCGCAGGTACCTACGTAATGGCCCACGCCTACAACGCCGGAAGCGTCAGAAACTGCCTCAGCTCGGGCGTGCGCTCCATAGAACACGGCAACCTCATAGACGGGGAGACGGCGGCCCTGATCGCGAGCTCCGGCGCCTACCTCGTGCCCACGCTCGTCACCTACGAGGCCCTCTCCGAGGAGGGAGACGCCTACGGGGTGCCCGAGAACGTGATCCGAAAGATAGACGAGGCGCGGGCCCTCGGTATAAGGGCGCTCCGCTACGCTTACGAGGCCGGCGCCAGGATCGCCTCCGGCTCGGACCTCCTGGGGGCCCTGCAGAACCGCAAGGCCCGAGAGCTCGAGATCAAGACCGAGGTCATGACCCCCATGGAAAGCCTCGTGTCCGCGACCAGGACCAACGCCGAACTCTTCGGGCTGGAGAACGAGATAGGAACGGTGGAGGTGGGCAAGCTGGCCGACCTCCTCGTGGTCGATGGCAACCCCCTGGAAGATATCGCCATCCTGCAAGACAGGACCAACCTCAAGCTGATAATGAAGGCCGGCGAGGCGGTGAAGAACGAGCTGTAAAGCCGTCAGCCGTCAGCAAAAATATAGAGCTGACCGCTGACGGCTAATGGCTGACAGCGCGGTTCGCGAAGCGAACCGCTTCTAAGCGCTCTTTTTGAGTATTTTGTAGATCTGGTGCAGGAAGTCTGCGACGGTGACGGCGGCGAAGACGGACGCTATGAGGCGGCTGACGCGGGGCAGTAGCACGAAGCCGTAGGTGAAGAGGGAGGCAACCCACACGCCGAGGCAGAACTGGCACGTCAGGAGCTCCCCCACCGACCTTCTGATGCCTTCGCCCCTGGGCTTCTCGTCGACCTTCTTGGGGCTCTCCTTCTCCTGTAGCTCGGTAAAAGGGGCCCTGATGGGGCTCGTGATCGCGTCCTGCGAGCCGACCAGGCTGAGCTTGTGGGTGGCCATCCCGAGCAGCGCTATGTCCCTGGCCTCGATGCGCGGCGGCAGGGTTTTGCCCGAGGCCCTGGTCGCCAGGAGAAAGAGCGCGAACAGCAGGTTGAAGGTGCCCGCGAGCACGCTATACGATAATAGTGGTACGTCGGCACCCTTCTTGTATCCTTCGAAAGTCCCCGCAGACGGTTGGCGATGCTTCATATCGGCTCCCTACTAATAAATACGCGGTGTAGCGTGCGCTCTGTTGGATATCCCCCCGGCATCGTGCCGCCTAAACATGGAAGCCAGGAAGCTTCCTGGCTGTTTGGGGCGGGGCAAGAAAGGGAAAGGCAGCCGAACCCCGAGATCAGGAAGGACGGCCGAAGTGACGGACGACCAGCACACCAGGCAAGACCCCACAACACAGTACCCGCAGCCGGATTACCCGGAGCAGACCCAGATGGACCAGCACCCTGGCTTCGACCAGGAGATGAGCCCCGAGCCCGACTACGGCTTCGATACTTACAGGGGTAGCGGCAAGCTGGAAGGCAAGAAGGCCGTCATAACGGGCGGCGACTCGGGCATAGGACGGGCCGTCGCGCTCGCCTTCGCCCGCGAGGGCGCGGACGTCGTGCTCTCCTACCTGGAAGAAGAGGAGAGCGACGCCGAAGAGGCCGCCGCGGCCGTCGAGGACGCGGGACGCAAGGCGGTCAGGGTACCAGGTGACATCGCTGATGAGGAACAGTGCCAGGCGCTCATCCAGAGGGCCGTGGACGAGTTCGGCCACATAGACGTGCTCGTCAACAACGCGGCCCACCAGATGACGGTCGACGGCATAGCCGACGTCTCTACCGAGCTGCTCGACCGCACCTTCAAGACCACCCTCTACGCCATGTTCTGGCTGGTCAAGGCGGCACTGCCGCACATGCCAGAGGGTGGCTCC
>DASUPX010000035.1:0-4460 GCA_036280905.1 Rubrobacter sp.
AGGGGTGCCTCGCAACCTGGGATGGGCAGCGGTTCCACACCACGAAACCCGTGATGAACGGGGTTTAGATCCGCTCCGGGTACGCCTGCCCCCGTACCAGTCCTTCTTAGCCCTCGACGAGAGACAGGTTCGTTTCGGGATAGGGGTACCCGTGCCCATCTTTCCAGGAATGGGTACCCCAGATGGGTAGTTCTGACGATGTCGCCTTGTTTGCCGGGACGCAATATGTACCCGAGTAAACGACGCCTGCCAGAGAAGGAGCGGGGGAGAGGAGTAGGACGATGCACCCGACAAAGGTCACGGAAAAGTACTTTGAAAGAGGGATACAGGGGGTAGGCGGTCGAGCGATGCTGCTTCTCGCGGCGATCTTCGCGGCCCTGACGCTTTCCAGCGGGGTAGCACTGGCGGCGACGATAAGTTGCCAGGCCGATAAAGAGTGCTACGGTACCAGGATGGCCGATACCCTGGCAGGCACGGATCGGGAAGATCATATCTTCGGACGGGGGGGTAGCGACGTTATCAAGGGCCAGGAGGACCTCGATTATCTGTACGGCCAGGGCGGTAGCGACAGGCTCATCGGTGGTCCCGACGATGATCTGTTGACGGGAGGTTCCGGCGACGACATTTTGAGGGGCGGCACCAGCCCCGCCTCCTACATCTTCGACGATGGTTGGGGCAAGGACACCCTGGTAGACCCGGAGCCGGATCCTGCCTACGAGGTGGACACGTTGGACTTCAGAAGGTACTCGACCCTATTCGTTGCCGAGGACCTGACCATCAAGCTGTCATCGGGCGAGGGGCCCGAGGTGACCAACCTCGACGGGACGGACACCATAGACTGGGAAGGCAATCCCATCGAGCAGGTCCGAAGCGGCGATGGTGACGACGACATCACAGGCGACAGCCTGGCCAATATTCTTGTTGCCCATGGGGGCGACGACACCATCAACGGATCGGGGGGACAGGACACCATCTCCGGAGGAACGGGCGAAGATAACATAGCCGGAGAGCAAGGAAACGACACCATCTACGCGAACGACGGGTCCGGCGGCGACACCGTGGATTGCGGCGAGGACTTCCTGATCGACCACGACAAAGTCTATTACGACCTGCTCGATCAGGTATCCAGCAACTGCGAGGAGAAGCACCTCGCCGCGCAGCTTCCCAACCCGTAAGCACTGGATCCGTTCTACAGATGGACGGGGCTCGCTGTCTAGCGAGCCCCGTCCTCTCGCTCGTCCGGGGCGCGAAGAGATCGTTACGCGTCACATCATCCACATCAACCCGTGAGGGATGCGCCGGAATACCACTTGAGCTACGCTAATACCGCAGGTCGCACCACACGCATACGGGGAGTACGTGGCGATGTTACCTTCGGACGTGGGAGAAGGCCCCGACCCACGCTTGGTTCGGGATGTGCAGAGGAGCGGGTCTCACGCGAGCGCGGAAAGTGAGGCGGTTCCGGGTGTTGAGGCTCGGTACCGTCCACCCGGAGACCTGCCGGTAGAGCTGAGTAGTCTGGTCGGTCGCGAGCGCGAGATCTCGGCTGTCAAGAACCTGCTGCACGACCACCGGCTGCTCACGCTCGTCGGCCCCGGAGGCCAGGGCAAGACGCGTCTTGCCCTGGCCGCAGCCTCGGGGTTGTCGGAAGATTTCGAGGACGGCGTGTGGTGGGTGGGGTTGGCCTCGCTGTCGGACCCCGACCTCGTCCCACAGGTAGTCGCCCAGGCCTTGCAGGTGCGTGAGCAGCCAGGCATACCGCTGACCGAGGTGCTCGTCCGATCCTTGCTCGAGGAACGGTTGCTTCTGGTTCTGGACAACTGCGAGCACCTCGCCGGGGCCTGCGCCCGCTTCGCGCGGACGATGCTATCGTCCTGTCCCGGGGTACGCATCCTCGCCACCAGCAGGGAGGTTCTCGGCGCAGACGGAGAGATGAACTGGCGGGTGCCGCCCCTCCCGGTGCCGAACGAGAGTGGCCTGTCGTCGGTAGAAGAGATGGGGGGTCACGCGGCGGTAGCGCTCTTCGTGGAGCGTGCGCGGGCCAGGCTTCCCGGTTTCACCCTCACGGGGGAGAATGCTCTTGCGGTCGCCGAGGTGTGCCGCAAGCTGGACGGTCTGCCCCTGGCGATAGAGCTCGCGGCGGCGAGGGTGCCCATGCTCTCCCTGGGCGAGATCTCCGAACGGCTGGAGAAACCCCTCAAGTTCTTGGGCGGCGCCTCCCGGAGGGGAGAGGCCAGGCACAGGACGCTCAGGGCCACCCTGGACTGGAGCCACGAGATGCTCTCGCAGGAGGAGCGGAGCCTGTTCAGACGGCTCTCCCTGTTCGCCGGCGGGTTCGACCTGGAGGCAGCCGAGAGCGTCGGCGCCGGGGACGGCATAGAACCCGAAATGGTTCTCGATCCACTCTCGGGGCTTGTGGACAAGTCGCTCGTGGTCGCCGAGGATGGCGGAGAGGTCTTGCGCTACAGGATGCTCGAACCTGTCAGGCAGTACGCGCTGGAACACCTCGAAGAGAGCGGGGAAGCCACGACCGCGAGGGACCGGCACGCCAGCCTGTTCATGGCGCTGGCCGAACGGTCGCATCCGGAGATGCGTGGTCCGGGGCAGGTAGGGTGGATCCTGAGGCTCGGCAGGGAGAACGACAACCTGCGGGGCGCCATGTCGTGGGCCCTCTCCTCCGGGGATTCTGTCACCGCCGCGCGGCTCGGCTCCGCCCTGTGGCCGTTCTGGTGGTACAGGGGCCAGCACCGTGAAGGACGGAACCTCATGGAAGCTGCCCTCGAAGGAGAGCTGGAACCGCCGCTCCGCATCCGGGCCACGGTGGCGGCGGCGATAATGACCTACGGGCAAGCAGATAACGACGGGGTCATGCGCTACATGGACACGCTCCAGGGGCTGTCCCGTCAAGCGGGGGGCGACGCCTACGCCGATGGCTACGCCCACGCCGGGCTCGGGTTGGTGGCCATGAACCTCGGCGACTTCGATGAGGCCAGGGCCCAGCTCCAGGAGGCACTGCCCCTACTCGTCGAGTCGGGCGAGGTGTGGACCGCCTCTCAGGCGCACACCTGGATCGGCACGGTCGCGCTCCTCGAAGGCGACAACGAGCGGGCGATGACCAGGTTCGAGGAGGGGATGGCGCTCGCCAGGGAGATAGGAGACAGGACAGGCATGTACAACGCCCTCTACGCCCTCGCCTCCATGTCGCTGGCGGGCGGAGACTATCCCGCCGCGAAGGGTAGGTTCGAGGAGGCCATGGCCCTTTCCGAAGAGATGGGCGATCGGGCGAACGCGGCCTACTGCCTGGAGGGGTTGGCCGCCGTCGCCGCGTCCCAGGAACACCCGGAGCGGGCCGCGCGGTTGTTCGGCGCCGCGGAAAAACTCCTTGAGTCGATCGGCGTGCCCGTCTGGACCTCCTACAAGCCTGACCGGGCCTTCTACGAGCAAACCATAGAGAACGTGCGCTCCGGCCTGGGCCCCGACGCGTTCGAGGACGCCCGGCAGATGGGCCGCGCGATGACGCCGGAGCACGCCATCGCCTACGCCCTCGAAGAAGAACGGGCCCGGCCGTCCCCCCCGGCAGGGCTGAGCGAACGAGAGGCCGAGGTGCTCGCGCTGGCGGCCGAGGGGCTCACCAACGCCCAGATAGCGCAGAGGCTCTATATCAGCCCCCGCACGGTCAACCGCCATATGGGATCGGTATACAAGAAGCTGGGGTTGGGATCGAGGGCCGCGGCCGCCCGCTTCGCCTCCGAGCACGGTCTCGTGTAGGCAGACACCGCACGCAGCCCTCCGAGTCGTGGCAGAATTGGTCTTCGGAGGATCGAAAGCATTATGCCCGAAGCGAGGGTGGGGGCTCGACGACGAACGCCAGAAACCGAACCCGGATGAGAAGCAGGCACGACAGGGCCGTCGGCAATCTGGCGCCGCAGTTGACCAGCTTCGTGGGACGCGAACGGGATATCCCAGAGCTTGGGAAGCTGGTCTCGGAGCGATGCCTGCTGACGCTGACTGGACCGGGGGGCTGCGGCAAGACCAGGTTGGCCCTGGCGGTCGCCTCCGAGGTCGCAAGCGCTTTCGAGGACGGCGTGTGGTTGGTGGAGCTGTCTTCGGTCTCGGAGCCAGGGCTGGTTTCTCGGTCGGTCGCCTCGGTACTCCTGGTCCCAGAAGCGCACGGCATCCCCGTCCACGAAACGCTCGTCGAGCATCTCGAAGCCAGAAATGTGCTTCTGGTTCTGGACAACTGCGAGCATCTGTCCGGGGCCTGTGCCGACCTCGTCGATACCCTTCTGCGTGCCTGTCCCTCGGTGCGTGTCCTCGCTACCAGCCGCGAGGTCCTTGGCGTCCCCGGCGAGGTTGCCTGGCCCGTGCCGCCGCTCTCCCTACCCGAGGTGCCGGATCTACCCGCCGAGAAGCTGCGCCGCTACGAGGCCATCCGGCTCTTTGTCGAGCGGGCCAGGGCG
>DASUPX010000036.1:0-6110 GCA_036280905.1 Rubrobacter sp.
CGGCCACCAGGCTCCGGTGTAGGGATGATCCGGCTCCGTCACGTTGACCGTGCGGAAGCCCTGCACGTCGGGATCGTCTTCGGTGAAGAAAACCTCTAGCTCGTTCATCCGCTCCAGGTCGAAAGCGACGCTACCCTTCGAGCCGTTGACCTCGAAGGAGTTCTGGTTCCTGCGGCCCGCGGCGAAGCGCGTGGCCTCGAAGGTCCCAACGGCACCGTTCTCGAAGCGCGCCAGGAAGGCAGCAGCATCGTCCACCGTGACACGCCCCATCCGCGTGCCGCCGGTCGCGGAGAGCCCGCCCCCTGGTCCCTCTTCCTCAAGTGGCCGCTCCCCTATGAACGTCTCGGTCATCCCGGTGACCTCGGCGATGGGCCCGACCACGAACTGGGCGAGGTCGACGATATGGGCGCCGATATCGCCGAGGGCGCCGGAGCCGGCGACCTCCTTCTGAAGGCGCCAGATAAGGGGAAAGTCTGGTTCCATGATGAAGTCCTGCAGGTACGTAGCCCGCCAGTGCCTGATCTCCCCCAGCCGCCCGTCGGCCACGAGCTTTCTCGCCAGCTGCACCGCGGGCGCCCGCCTGTAGTTGAAACAGACCATGTTGACGGTCCCGGCGTTCCTGGCCGCCTCGAGCATCTCGCGGGCTTCGGCGAGGTCGTTCGCCAGCGGTTTCTCGCACAACACGTGCTTGCCTGCTTCGAGGGCGGCGAGCACGATCTCCCGGTGCGTGTTGCCGGGCGTAACTACGTCGACCAGCCCGATGTCGTCCCGCGCGATGAGCCTGCGGTAATCCGTCTCGTAGGACTCCCAGCCGAGGGTTCTGGCGGCCTCGCTCACGCCGGCCTCGTCGCGCCCACAGATGGCGTTCATGCGTGGTGCGGGATCCACGTCGAAGAAGCGCCCGACCTGGCGGTAGGCGTTCGAGTGGGCACGGCCCATGAACTTGTAGCCGACAAGCCCGACCCCGATCTCAGCCATGCCTACTCCTCCCTCGCGAAGGCCGCATCGAAGGCCTGCGTCGACGGCTCGAAATCCGTGCGCCGGGCGAACGCCAGGGCATCCTGTGCCCCGTACTCACGGTCCATCCCAGAGTCCTCCCACTCGATGCTCAGGGGTCCCCCGTAGCCGATACGGTTGAGCGCCCGGATGCAGTCTTCCAGGTTCACATCGCCGTGTCCGGGCGAGACGAAGTCCCAGCCGCGCTCCGGGCTGCCGAAGTCTAGGTGCCCCCCGAGGATGCTCCTGCGGCCGTCGAGGCGCTTGCGGCTGTCCTTTATGTGGAAGTGGTAGATGCGGTCCGCGAACTCCTCGATGAAGGCGGAGGAATCGAGGAACTGGTGGGCGAAGTGGCTCGGGTCGAAGTTGATGCCGAAACCTTCCCTGTTCCCGATAGCGTCGAGCGCCTTCCGTGTTGTGACGAAGTCGTAGGCTATCTCGGTCGGGTGAACCTCGAGGCCCCACCTCACGCCCTCCGCGTCGAACACGTCGATGATCGGGTTCCACCGTTGGGCGAAGTCCTCGTAGCCCCGCTCCACCTCGGCGAAGTCGTTGGGTGGGAACGAGTAGAGCATGTGCCAGATGCTCGACCCGGTGAACCCGTTGACCTGCGTCACCCCGAAACGTGCCGCGGCCCTGGCGGTGTCCTTGATCTTCTCCGCCGCACGCCGGCGCACGCCCTCCGGGTCCCCATCACCCCACACGTCGGGCGGTAGCGTGGCCCTGTGGCGGCCGTCGATGGGATCGCAGACCGCCTGCCCGACGAGGTGGTTGCTGATAGACCAGCAACTCAGGTTGTTCGAGCGCAGTATCTCCCAGCGTTCTTCCACGTAACCGTCTTCCGAGAGGGCCCTATCTACGTCGAAGTGATCCCCCCAGCACGCTAGCTCGAGCCCGTCGAAGCCCCACTCACCGCATTTCCTGGCGAGCTCCTCCAACGGCAGGTCGGCCCACTGTCCCGTAAAGAGCGTTACCGGTCTGGCCACGTCAGGTCCTCCCCTTTTCGATCTCTCGCAGGATACCAACCTCTGGGATAGGACCCTACAGGTTGGCGGCGCCCGCCGCCAGCAGGGCGGGCACATCCACCCTCTCGCCACTTTCGATGGACCGGACACAGCCGAGCACGACGGCCAGGCTCTTCACGTTGTCTGTGGCGGTGGTCTCCGGCGGCCTACCCTCCTCGACGGCCTCGCGGAGCATCTGCAACGTCGCCGCCCTCTCCGAGAACGTCTGGTTTACCTGTCCTACGGAAAGTGTCTCCTCGCCCCACCTCTCCAACAACACTTCTCCCTCGCCGCGGTCCTCCGTGTCCCCCCTCCAGAGCAAGCGTCCCTCCTCGCCGACGATCTCCCACTGGCCGTTCCAGGAAGTCTCCGGACCGCGGGTTGCCCAGTCTCCCTCGTAGACGACGGGCACGCCACCGTCGAGATCCAGGACCGCTGCCACCGCCGGATCATGAACAAAAGGGGTGTCGGGGACGCGCCGGCTACGGGCGAACACGCCGCGCACCTCGCGGCCGGTCGCGGCCCTTATGAGGTCGAAGTGGTGGATGGCCATGTCCAAAACGTAAGGGTGGCGCATGGAGTACCTGAAATCATCCGGCTCGAAAAGGCCTCTCGTGTCACGCAGGCACCCGATATAGATCGAGACCAGATCCCCGATCCGGCCTTCCCGAACGACCCGCTGCACGGCACGGAACGGCGCGTTGTGGCGGTAGTTCTGGCTGACGAGGGCGTAACACTCCGCCCGTTCTGCGGTCCTTACCAGGTCAAAGGCTTCACCGAGGCCCGTGGCCAGCGGCTTCTCACAAAGCACGTGTTTGCCCGCCTCGAGCGCGGTTTTCGCCACCGCGTGGTGTGACCGGGGCGGCGAGGCAACGAGCACCGCATCGCACCCGACCTCCGCCAACGCGTCCTCCAGGGATGCGTAGCCGGGGATAGCATCTACATGTCCGAGCGCGCTCCTGTCCGGGTCGACCACGGCGGTCAGTTCGACACCAGGGGCTTGCCGCACCACACCGGTCCAACTACGGCCCCAGACACCGAGCCCGGCCTGGACTACGCGGATGTCGCCCCCTCCCTCTCCACAGTTTACAGGCCGCGATGCTACACGCTACGCCTGGTGGGATCAAACGTGGGTGGGCGTTACGATGCCCGCTCAAAGGGTATACGTCTACTTTGCACGGGTAGACGGCTACCTCGAAGGAGCGAAACGTGGAATACAGGAACCTCGGACGGACCGGTGTAAAGGTCAGCGAGCTGTGCCTCGGGTGCATGATGTTCGGCGGCAGGACAGGAGACGATGACTCGGCGGACATCATCGACCGTGCCATCGACGAGGGCATCAACTTTCTGGACACGGCGAACGCTTACAGCAGGGGTGCTAGCGAGGTGGCGGTCGGCAAGGCCCTGAAGCGGAACGGCAAGCGCGACCGTATCGTGCTCGCGACCAAGGTCCACATTCCCATGGACGACGATGACCCGAACGCCTCGGGCAACCACCGCAGGCACATCATGGAGCAGTGCGAGGCGTCGCTGGAGCGCCTCGGGGTAGACCACCTGGACCTCTACCAGATCCACCGCCCAAGCTCCAGCGTGCCGATCGACGAGACGCTTCGGGCCCTGGACGACCTGATCCGGGCCGGCAAGGTACGCTACGTCGGCACCTCGACCTTCGCAGCCTGGCAGCTGACCGAGGCCCTGTGGGCGGCCAGGGAGCTCGGCCTGAACCGATTCGTCACCGAGCAGCCCCCCTACCACCTGCTCGACCGGCGTATAGAGCGGGAGCTCATCCCGTTTGCGCAGACCTACGGTACGGCCCTGATCCCCTGGTCTCCCCTGGCCGGCGGTTTCCTAACCGGAAAGTACACCCGTGACGAGAGCCAGTCCCCCGAAGACAGCCGCTACGGCCTGGATCCGAGGCGCCTCGGCCGCAACCACTTCACGGAGGAGTCCTTCGAAGTTCTCGAGGCCGTGCAGGCCATAGCTGACGAGAAGGGCACAAACCCAGGACAGGTCGCCATCGCCTGGTGCAAGGACAAACCGGGCGTCACCAGCCCCATCATCGGGCCGCGTACCATGGAGCAACTCGAAGACAATCTGGGCGCCCTCGAGGTCTCCCTCGACGAGAACGACCACGAGCGTCTCGATGCGGTAGCGCCCCCGGGCCGGGCAACCGTCCCCTACTACGAGGCGGACTTCGGGCCGCACCGCTTCCGCTGGTGAGCCGAAGGTAGAACGGAACCGGGAGAGCGCAGCCATTCTTACGCAAGGCAAGAAACGATGCCGGGGCTCCTCTGGCAGAGCCCCGGCATCGTTAGAACAGAGTCAGTTGTTGTCCGTCGAGTCCTGCCTGGCGTCTGTCGCACTCACCAGACCGAAATCAGGCACGATCTCGGTTCGCTCGCAGTTCACCACCGGGTCGTCGTTTTCATTCACACGGCAGACATCGTAGCCGTCGCCGCCGTTTACCAGATCCGGAGCGTTCGCCGGATCAAAATTGACCGCGTCGATAAAGTCATTACCGGGGCCACCGTAATGTTCGTCGGTACCCTCTTCGCCCGCCATGCCGTCATCGCCGGTCCCGCCGTAGAGCTTGTCGTTGCCCTCGTCGCCGAACATTTCGATGTCCCTAGTCTCGCCGGCGCTCATCTCGTCGCCCGCCTGGCCCTTGAGGATATCGTCGCCCGCGTTCCCTTCCATAAAGTCGTTGCCATCCCCACCGCCCATAACGTCGGCGCCTGAATTGGCATCTTCGACATCGCCAGCGTATTCCGTGAGGAAGTCGGCGCCGTTGCCACCGTAGTAGGTGTCGTTACCCTCTTCGCCCGCCAACCTGTCACCGAGTAGGCCGCCGTTTAGCTCATCTCGTCCGGCCCCGGCGAGCACCTCGTCGTAGCCGTTGTAGGCGAAGATGCGGTCGCGCTGGTCGGTGCCGGTGATGCCGTCTGCTTGCGGAGTTCCGTCGCAACGCCCGCCAGAGCAGGTGATCACCGCGGCCGCGGCCGCCCCCGCGAAAGCCACGACGAGAACGGCCACCATGACCGTCAACATGGTTGCTCTTCTCATTGCTCCTCCTTCTGTTGCTCCCGGCAGAGGGCGGGACGCCCTCGGCTACCACGATGGAAGTCCGGCTCTACCGGCGAAGTATTCCCTCATGCCCGCCACCGGCCCTACCGGGGCAGGTGGGAGAGGACGACCGGGGCCGCTACCACGCCCCGGTCCGAACCATTGGGAAGTTGCCTGGTGGTGCGGAACAGCGATCAGCCGCCTCGCTTCTCCCGGAAGCGCTCTTCGAGCCGACGCTGGTCTGCGTCGAAGCCCCCCTTGGATGCTGCCGCGACGACGTTGTTTCCGGGGAACACGTTGAATACGTGCTCGCAGTTCTCCTCCACGATGTCGTTGGGGAGCACCAGCGTCGTGTCGAAGCCGTCCCCGCAGTCCACCAGGTCGGGTGCATCCGTGGCAAACGATTCGTTGGCTGCGGCGTCGATAAAGTCACTACCGGGGCCGCCGTAGTGCTGGTCGGTACCCTCTTCGCCTTCCATGGCATCGTCGCCGGTCCCACCGTAGAGCTTGTCGTTGCCTTCGTCGCCGAACATTACGGTATCCGTCGGATCCCCGGCGTCGCTTTCATCGCCCGCCTGGCCCTTGAGGACGTCGTTACCCACGTTCCCTTGCAGGCTATCGGGGCCATCCCCACCGTACATAACGTCCGCGCCGGACCTGGCATCGTCAAAGTTGCCGTAGTCCGAGAGGTAATCGGCCCCATCACCACCATAGTACGTATCGTTACCCTGATCGCCGTACAAGTCGTCACCAAGGTCGCCACCGCGTAGCTCGTCGGACCGGGCGCCGGCGCTCACAAAGTCGAAGCCGCCAAGGGCACGGATCACGTCCGGCTGGTTGGTGCCGGTGATCTCGTCGTCGTCCTGGGTGCCCACGCAGAGCCCGGGGTTGGAGTTCTGGTCCCCCGCGCCGTCGCACTGTATGGTCAGCGCGTAGGCAACCCCGCTAACCAAAAGCACCGACGCTCCCATCGCCGCCATTAATAAGATCAGTCGTCTCACCGATGCCTCCTTCGGTGGGTGGCGAGGCCAGCAGACGCCCCGCCTC